>NZ_JBICXQ010000010.1:0-183929 GCF_043200375.1 Streptomyces sp. NPDC048434
GCGGGCGCGGGGGGGGGGGGGGGGGGCGCGCGCCGCCCCCCCGCCCCCCCCCGCCGCCCCCCCGCCGCCGGGCCGGGCCCCCCCCCCCCCCCCCCCCCCCCCCCCCCCCCCCGCCTGCGTCTTTGGGACCAGGCCGGTCCCCAAACCCGGCCGGTGATCACTCCTGCTGGTAGCGTGCTCTTGCACATCAATTGCAATAAGAAGTCGTAAGCAGTTGGAGAGGCTCGGCATGGCCACCTACACACTTCCTGAACTTCCGTACGACTACTCGGCGCTGGCCCCGGTCATCAGCCCCGAGATCATCGAGCTGCACCACGACAAGCACCACGCGGCGTATGTGAAGGGCGCGAACGACACCCTGGAACAGCTCGCCGAGGCGCGCGACAAGGACCAGTGGGGCAACGTCAACGGCCTGGAGAAGAACCTCGCGTTCCACCTCTCCGGCCACATCCTGCACAGCATCTACTGGCACAACATGACCGGCGAGGGCGGCGGCGAGCCGCTGGCGAAGGACGGCGTGGGCGAGCTGGCCGACGCGATCGCCGAGTCCTTCGGCACGTTCGCGGCCTTCAAGGCCCAGCTGACGAAGGCCGCGGCCACCACCCAGGGTTCCGGCTGGGGCGTGCTGGCCTACGAGCCGGTCAGCGGCCGGCTGATCGTCGAGCAGGTCTACGACCACCAGGGCAACGTCGGGCAGGGCTCGGTCCCGGTCCTGGTCTTCGACGCCTGGGAGCACGCCTTCTACCTGCAGTACAAGAACCAGAAGGTGGACTTCATCGAGGCCATGTGGCAGGTCGTGAACTGGCAGGACGTCGCCAAGCGCTACGCGTCCGCCAAGGCGCGTGCGCACAGCCTGCTGCCGGCGCCGTAACGGCCCCGCCCGCGGCCGCAGTCGTCCTGCCTCGTGATCGTCTTCTCACCGTTCACCCGGCAGGCGGAATGACGGAGCGCCTTCGCACGTCCGATACGTGCGGAGGCGCTCCCCTGTGTCTCGGTGCCGGACCTCAGTCGAAGATCGGGCCCTGCGTCCGCGTCCGCTTGATCTCGTAGAAGCCGGGGATGGACGCGACCATCAGCGTCCCGTCCCACAGCTTGGCGGCCTCCTCGCCCTTGGGGGCCGGGGTGACGACCGGCCCGAAGAAGGCGATCTGCTCGCCGTCGTGCCCGGGGACGGCGATGACCGGGGTGCCGACCTCCTGGCCGACCAGGTCGATACCGTCCTTGTGGGAGGCCCGCAGCTGCTTGTCGTACGCGTCGGAGTCCGCCGCATCGGCCAGTTCGGCGGGCAGACCGGCCTCCTGGAGGGCGTCCACGATGGTCTCGCGGGTGCGCTCCAGGCCGCGGTTGTGGAAGCGGGTGCCGAGCGCGGTGTAGAGCGGGCCGAGCACCTCGCTGCCGTGCTGCTGCTCGGCGGCGATGCACACCCGCACCGGGCCCCAGGCGGTCGCCAGCAGGTCGCGGTACCCCTCGGGCAGCTCGTCGAGCTTGTCCTCGTTCAGCACGGCCAGGCTCATCACATGCCAGCGCACCTCGACCGGCCGGACCTTCTCCACCTCCAGCATCCAGCGGGACGTCATCCACGCCCAGGGGCACAGCGGGTCGAACCAGAAGTCTGCGGGGGTCTTCGCGGTGTCGGACACGGGGTCTCCTTATGAGAGCTGTGCTGCGTCGGTCAACGGTGCTGTTCCGTGGAAGGTTCAACCGACAGCGGGCGTGCCATGATTCCCGTTGTTCGATATTCGAGACGAGGACGAGGGAGTCACGCCGTGCCAGGTGAGAATCTGTCCCGGGACGAGGCACGTGAACGGGGCCGGCTGCTGAGCGTCGACGCCTACGACGTGGCACTGGACGTCCGCTCAGCGGTCGCCTCCGGTCCGGCCGCTGAGACCTTCCGCTCCCGGACGACCCTGCGCTTTTCCTGTGCCGAGCCCGGCGCCTCGACCTTCGCCGACCTGCTGGCGCCCGCGGTCACCTCCGTCACCCTCAACGGCCGGGAGCTGGACCCCGCGGCGGTCTTCGACGGCACCCGGATCACGCTGGACGGGCTGGCCGCCGAGAACACCCTCGTCGTCGACGCGCGGTGCGCATACAGCCGGACCGGCGAGGGCCTGCACCGCTTCGTGGACCCCGAGGACGGCGAGGTCTACCTCTACACCCAGTACGAGCCGGCCGACTCCCGCCGGGTTTTCGCCAACTTCGAACAGCCCGACCTCAAGGCCCCGTTCACCTTCGAGGTCACCGCCCCCGAGGGCTGGCGGGTGCTCAGCAACGGCGCGCAGGAGGGCGGGGCCGAGGGCGGCCGGCACCGCTTCGCCACCACCGAGCCGATCTCGACGTACATCACGGCCGTGGTCGCCGGCCCGTACCACTACGTCTCCGACAGCTACCGCCGCACCTTCGAGGACGGCACCGAGCTGGAGATCCCGCTGGGCGCGCTGTGCCGCAAGGGCCTGGCGAAGCACTTCGACGCGGACGACATCTTCACCGTCACCAAGCAGGGCCTGGACTTCTTCCACGACCACTTCGACTTCCCGTACCCCTTCGGGAAGTACGACAGCGCCTTCGTCCCGGAGTACAACCTCGGCGCCATGGAGAACCCGGGCTGTGTCACCTTCCGCGAGGAGTTCATCTTCCGCGGGAAGGTGACCGACGCCTCCTACGAGAGCCGGGCCAACGTCATCCTGCACGAGATGGCGCACATGTGGTTCGGCGATCTGGTCACCATGCAGTGGTGGAACGACCTGTGGCTCAAGGAGTCCTATGCGGACTTCATGGGCGCCTTCGCCCTGGTGGAGGCGACGCGCTTCACGGGCGGCTGGATCACCTTCGCCAACCGCCGTAAGTCCTGGGCCTACCGCGCCGACCAACTGCCCTCCACCCACCCGGTCACCGCCGACATCCGTGACCTGGAGGACGCCAAGCTCAACTTCGACGGCATCACCTACGCCAAGGGCGCCGCGGTTCTCAAGCAGCTGGTGGCGTACGTGGGGCAGGACGCCTTCCTGGAGGGCGCCCGGCGCTACTTCAAGCGGCACGCCTACGGCAACACCCGGCTGACGGATCTGCTGACGGTGCTGGAGGAGACCTCCGGCCGGGACCTGGCGTCCTGGTCACGGTCCTGGCTGGAGACCGCGGGCGTCAACTCCCTGACGCCACAGGTCACTTATGACGCCCAGGACCGGATCACCGAGCTGAGCGTCCTCCAGGAGGCGGCCCCCTCGCACCCCGAGCTGCGGCCGCACCGGATCGCGGTCGGTCTCTACCGGCGCCGGGACGCGGACTCGGCACTGGTGCGCTACGCCCGCGCCGAGGTGGACGTCTCCGGGCCGCGGACCGGCGTGCCCGAGCTGGCCGGCCTCGAACGGCCCGAGCTGGTGCTGGTCAACGACGAGGACCTGACGTACGCCAAGGTCCGTTTCGACGAGGGGTCGCTGGCCACCCTGCGGGCCCGGCTCGGCGAACTGGCCGACCCGATGGCGCGGGCGCTGTGCTGGGCCGCGCTGTGGGGCCTGACCCGCGACGGGCTGATGCCGGCCCGCGACTACCTCGATCTGGTGCGGCGGTTCGCCGGCCGGGAGAGCGACATCGGCGTGCTGCAGTCGCTGCACGGGCAGGCGCAGACGGCGCTGGAGCAGTACTCCGCGCCGGACCGCCAGGAGCGCGCCACCCGGGAGTCGGCCGAGGGCGCGCTGCACGAGCTGCGGCTGGCCGAGCCCGGCAGCGGCCATCAGCTCGCCTGGGCCCGGCACTTCGTCGCCCTCGCCGCCGCCCCCGCCGATCTCCAGCTGCTCCAGGGGCTGCTGGACGGTACGGCGAAGATCGACGGCCTGGACGTCGACCAGGAGCTGCGCTGGACGATCCTGGAGCCGCTGGCCGCGCACGGCGTCGCGGACGAGAAGGTGATCGCCGCCGAGCTGGCCCGCGACAACACCGCCTCCGGCAAGCGCCACCAGGTGCGCTGCCTGGCCGCCCGCCCCTCGGCCGAGGTCAAGGCGCAGGCGTGGGCCCAGGTCGTGGAGTCCGACGCACTCTCCAACGCCCTGGTGGAGGCGACGATCGCCGGGTTCGCGCAGTTCGGGCAGCGGGAGCTGCTGGCCCCGTACCTGCCGCGCTACTTCGCGGCGATCGAGCGGGTGTGGCAGGAGCGCTCCATCGAGATCGCGATGGAGGTGGTGCGCGGGCTGTTCCCGTCCTGGCAGGTGGAGCAGGCCACGCTGGACGCCGCGGACGGCTGGCTGGCCGGGCATGCACAGGCGGCGCCCGCGCTGCGGCGGATGGTCCTGGAGAAGCGGGACGATCTGGCGCGGGCACTGCGTGCACAGGCTTGTGACGAGGCGGCCGGACCGAGGCCGTAACCCCCCTGGCGACCAGCTCTTTTCGGCAGTCG
This sequence comes from Streptomyces sp. NPDC048434, assembly GCF_043200375.1. Taxonomy (NCBI): domain Bacteria; kingdom Bacillati; phylum Actinomycetota; class Actinomycetes; order Kitasatosporales; family Streptomycetaceae; genus Streptomyces; species Streptomyces sp. NPDC048434. The sequence goes on from NZ_JBICXQ010000010.1 coordinate 4,388, forward strand.
AACGCCCGTACTTTAGTACAGGGTTGTCCGGTTTGTGGTACGGGCGTGTAACAACGGTTAGGGGGTGGAGCGGGTGCGGGAATCGACGGGTCATGAACCACGACGCCCCGCTCTCCCCCCTCCCCCTCCGCCACCTCTCCGAGGCGCAGTGCCGGGTGATGACCACCCGTCAGCTGCGTGAGCACGGCATCCCGGCGGCGGAGACCGCCGAACGCTGCCGCCCCGGCGGCCCCTGGCAACAACTGCTCCCCGGCGTCTATCTCCTGCACCCGGGACCGCCCACCAGCGAGGAACGGCTGCATGCGGCCCTGCTGTACGCCGGCCACCGGGGGCCGACGGTGCCCCGGCAAAGCGACGGGTCCGACGACGCCCCCGAGGCGATGATCACGGGACTGGCGGCGCTCGCCCTGCACGGCTTCGCCGAGGTGCCCCCGCTGCTCGCCCTGGAGCGCATCGAGGTACTGGTGGCCCGCACCCGGCGGCTGCGCTCGACCGGTTTCGCGCGGATCGTGCGGACCGTGGAACTGCCCGTCGCGCAGGAGATCACCGGAGTGCCGGCCGCGCCGGTGCCGCGCGCGGTGGCGGACGCGGTCGGCACGCTCACCGACGCCACGAGAGTGCGCCGGCTGCTGACCGAGGCGGTGCGCGGCGGCCACTGCGAGGCGACCTCGGTGGTACGGGAGCTGAGCCGGGCCCGGCTGCTGACCCGGCCGCACGTGATGGACGCGGTGGACACCCTGCTGGCCGAGGGCCGGGCGCTGGCCGAGCAGCGGCTCTATGCGATGGTCCACGCCCACGGCCTGCCCGACCCGCTGTGGAACGTCGAGCTGCGGCTGCCGGGAGGGCCGCACCTGGGCGGCGTGGACGCCTTCTGGCCGGAGCACGCGGTGGCCCTGGAGATCGACACCCGGACACCGCGCCCCGAGGAGGACCCGCTGCAGTCGCCGTTCTTCCACAAGCGCGAGCATCTGGAGCGGCTGGGCATCACCGTCGTCCGCTGTCTGCCGCGCACCCTGCGCACGGCACCCGAGCAGCAGGCCGCGGTGATCCGTACGGCCCTGATGGCGGCAGGGGACCGGGAGCCGAGCGCGTATGTCGTGGTCCTGCCGCGCTAGGTGCGCCGACCGGACCGCCGGGGCCCGGCGCTCGGACCGGACGCCGTCAGTGCCGCTTGAGCAGCAGCTCGACGTTACGGTCCCGGGCCGTGCCCGCGAGGTCCGTACGGGCCTCGGGGGCGTTGAAGGACAGCTCGCGGTAGAGGGCGGCCAGTCCGGTCTGCGAGAGGTCGCTGAAGTCCGTGCGGTGCGGGGCGGCCGACTCGACCAGGGTGGTGAACAGCGACAGCGTGCCGTCGTGGTTGTCCACCAGCTCGATGACCCGGGCCAGCTGCGGGAAGTCGATGTGGGAAGCGGTGGAGATCTCCCAGAAGCTGCCGTGCGCGACGATGTCGTTCTTGTGGCTGTGGCCGTTGATCCAGCCGACGACGCGGGGGTGGGCGGCCAGCACGTCCACCAGCTCCGCGCCGGTGTGCCGCCGCTCCTGCGGGTGGGCCGGGTCGGGCCGGGTGTTGTTCATCGTCTTGCTGGTGTGGTGGCTGAAGACCAGGACATGGGCCTTCTCCCCCTTCTCGTTCTCCTTCAGCGTCCGCTCCAGCCAGCGCAGTTGGGCGTCACCGACGGAGCCGGTGTAGTGGCCGCCGGGGTCGGTGGTGTCCAGGCTGATCCCGAGGACATCGTCGGAGACCCGGAAGGTGTAGTAGAGGCGGTTCGTGTCGAGATGCGCGGCGGTGTAGCCGTGGCCGTGCGGGCCGGGGCCGGTGTGCGCCGGGTCGAGGTGGGCGCGCAGATACTCGGCCCGGGTGAAGGGGGCGCGCCGCTCGTCGGGGGTGACCGCCCTGGCCTGCTTGGCGTGCGCCTTCAGCAGCCGCTTGAAGTCCGCCCCCTTGGGGTCGAGGCCGTCCTTGACCGCCTTCCAGACCTTTGCGGCCTCCGCGGCGGGCAGCGTCTCCAGCTTGCGGCCGCCGGTGGCGATCTCGGTCCAGAAGGAGTCGCCGGGGGCGTAGCACCCGCCGGGCAGCGAGTCGTGGTTGCCCACCGTCGAATACCAGGGCAGTCGCAGTCCCGGGCTGTGGACGGTGCGGATCGCGGCCTGCAGGAACCCGTCCAGCTGCGGGAAGCCCAGCTTCTTGTCGGCGTCGCGCAGCGCGCTGTCCGGCTGCCAGTACAGCTTGTGCCCGCTGTCCTGGACGCCTTCGTAGCGGCGCGGGTCGCCGGAATTCGGGGTGATCCGGCCGCCGCTCATCGCGGTCAGGAACCACTCCAGCTCCAGCTTGGAGTTGTTGTCGGTGTTGTCGCCGGTGGTCATCACGAAGGACAGCGGGGCGCCGGTGGCGGGCCCGCCGGGCAGCGCATTGACCCGCTCGATCAGCGAGACGACCCCGGCCACCGACAGCGCCTCCTGCGGCCGCCAGGCGCTGGCGGTCTCGGCGCGCAGGTACTCGTAGCGCAGCGGGCTCTGCACATCGACCAGGTGCAGATCGGTGAACTGCACGAACGACGCCAGTGCGGTGCGCCGCCGGTCGCGCCCGCCGTGTGCCGTGGCGAGATCGGCGCGGACGACCCGGTCCCAGGCGGGGCCGTCGGCGAGCCGGCGATAGCCCCCGCTGCCGCGCGGGGCGGACACCCCGCCGAGGGTGGTGCCCCGGTGGTACGGCGTACGGGGAACGGCGGGGGCATCGACCGGGACGGGCGCCGCCGGGGCCGGGCCGGAGGTGACGGTGGCGGCCTGCGCCGGCCGGTCCGGGCCGACGCCGAAGGCCAGCCCGAGACCGGTGGCGGCACCGACGGCTCCGGTGGCGGTGAGGAACGTACGGCGGTCGAAAGTAGCGGCGGCGGACCGTATACGGGACATACGCAGGCTCCCCGGGTGCGAACGCGAAAGCGGCCGGGCAGCACAACTGCCCTGTCACCTGGGATGCTTGGCATCGGGGATGACCTGAGCGTGAACGCCACCGCAACGCGGAAAACCCATCACCGCACAGGGATCTGCCGGCCATCTGCCGGTCATGGAGCCCTGCCCGCGGGTGCGGCCGGCGGTCACCGGCCGTTCATCCCCCGGGGTACCCGGACCGCTCAGCCCCCGCCGACCCGGCCACTACGCACCGCGCATACATCGACACACTCTGTCGCCGTCCGGCCTCCCGACCCGCCACGGAATGGAACGGATTGGACAAGGCGACGGGTGTCACACACATGATGGAGGCACTACTGAGCAGGTGTTCCGAGCAGACACCTATGTCAGGTCCAGAAAGAAGGAGTCCCATGAGGATCGGAATCGTCGGAGCCACCGGACAGGTCGGCGGCGTGGTGCGGGGCATCCTCGCCGAGCGAAACTTCCCGGTCGAGCAGCTGCGGCTGTTCGCTTCGGCCCGGTCCGCCGGACGTACGCTCCCGTGGCAGGACACCGAGATCACGGTCGAGGACGCGGCCACCGCCGACTTCTCGGCGCTGGACATCGTGATCTTCTCGGCCGGCGGCGCCACGTCCAAGGCGCTGGCGGAGAAGGTCGCCAACGCGGGCCCCGTCGTGATCGACAACTCCTCGGCCTGGCGCCGTGACCCCCAGGTCCCGCTGGTCGTCTCCGAGGTCAACCCGTCGGCGATCACCGAGCGCCCCAAGGGCATCATCGCCAACCCGAACTGCACCACCATGGCCGCGATGCCGGTGCTGCGCCCGCTGCACGACGAGGCCGGTCTGGTCTCGCTGGTCGTCGCCACCTACCAGGCGGTCTCCGGCAGTGGTCTGGCCGGTGTGGAGGAGCTGGACGGCCAGGTCCGCAAGGCCGTCGAGCAGGACGCCACCAAGCTGACGCACGACGGTGGCGCGGTGGAGTTTCCGGAGCCGGACAAGTACGTCGCTCCGATCGCCTTCAATGTGCTGCCGATGGCCGGCTCGGTCGTCGACGACGGTCTGAACGAGACCGACGAGGAGCAGAAGCTCCGTAACGAGAGCCGCAAGATCCTGGAGATCCCGGAGCTGAAGGTGTCCGGCACCTGCGTCCGCGTCCCGGTCTTCACCGGCCACTCGCTGCAGATCAACGCCCGCTTCGCGCGTCCGATCAGCCCCGCCCGCGCCCAGGAGCTGCTGGCCGGCGCCCCCGGTGTCACCCTCTCCGACGTCCCCACCCCGCTCCAGGCCGCCGGCCAGGACGCGTCCTTCGTGGGCCGTATCCGCACGGACGAGACCGCCGAGAACGGCCTGGCGCTGTTCGTCTCCAACGACAACCTCCGCAAGGGCGCGGCGCTGAACGCCGTCCAGATCGCGGAGCTGGTCGCGGCGGAGCTGCGCGGCTGACCGCACCGCACCGCAAACGGCGGGTGCCCGTACGGAGACTCCGTACGGGCACCCGCCGTTTTCAGGCCCTAGCGGCCCGGCCGGACCTCGAACTGGAAGCACCCGTACTCCACGGCCCGGACGTGCACCAGAGCCACCTCCGGGTCCGCGAACGCCTCCGTGAGGGCCGCGTCGAACGCGGCCTGGGCGTCCTCGGGCACCTCCAGGGGCCGGCCGCCGACGATCCGCCCCTGGGTGTTGTAGCGGCGCAGCACGCGCAGCGCACCGGCCCGTACAGCCGGATACCTGCCGGCCGCACCGTCCGGCCCGCCGCACGCCCCGGCATGGATGAACACCGGCCCCTGCTCGTCGTACGCCCCGGGCTTCGCCCCGGTCCCGGCCGCCCAGCGGCGCAGCGGCGCGTACGCGACCAGGGCCACCCGCTCGCCGGCGCGGGCGTCGCGCAGACAGCAGCGCAGCAGCGACCCGACGCAGTCGTGCGGCACACCGTCCTCACGGGCGGTGAACGGTTCGGTGGGCCACCCGGCGTCGTCGGTGACCCGGAGTTCCTTGAGGGCGGTCTCCGGGATGGCAAGGGCGGTGTGGGCCGTCGGGTGCGGGGCTCGGTGGGTCCGGTGCGCGGTGTGGGTCGTCATGGGTCCAGCGTCGGCGTCGCGGGCGCGGAGCGCTGGCGGGAATCGGACGCCGCGTTTGCGGCCGCGGGCGGCGGGCGGCGGGCGCGGACCGGGCGGCGCCCGATCGCAAACTGTCCGCGATCACGGGCCCCGCGCCGTGGAAGGATGACGGGAACGCCGCATACGAGGACGCTTACGAGGAGATGACCTGGTGCCTGGCACGAATCTGACCCGCGACGAGGCGCAGCAGCGGGCGCGCCTGCTGACCGTGGACGCGTATGAGATCGATCTCGACCTCTCCGGCGCGCAGGAGGGGGGTACCCCGGGCGACGCCGAGAGCGGGGGTGGCACGTTCCGGTCGGTGACGACGGTGCGTTTCGATGCGGCCGAGGCGGGCGCGGACTCCTTCATCGACCTGGTCGCGCCGGCCGTGCGCGAGGTGGTGCTCAACGGCGAGGCGCTGGATCCGGGCGAGGTGTTCAAGGACTCGCGGATCGCCCTGTCGGGGCTGCGGGCCGGCGGCAATGAGCTGACGGTGGTGGCGGACTGCGCCTACACCAACACCGGTGAGGGGCTGCACCGCTTTGTCGACCCGGTGGACCAACAGGCCTATCTGTACACGCAGTTCGAGGTACCGGATGCGCGACGGGTGTACGCGTCCTTCGAACAGCCGGATCTGAAGGCGACGTTCCGGTTCACCGTGAAGGCCCCGGAGGGCTGGACGGTGATCTCCAATTCGCCGACGCCGGAGCCGAACGGAAACATCTGGCAGTTCGCCCCGACACCGCGGATCTCGACGTACATCACGGCGCTGATCGCCGGTCCTTACCACAGCGTGCACAGCTCGTACGAGAAGGACGGGCGGACGGTGCCGCTGGGCATCTACTGCCGGCCGTCGCTGGCGAAGCACCTCGACTCCGAGCAGATCTTCGCGGTCACCCGGCAGGGCTTCGACTGGTTCCAGGAGAAGTTCGACTACGCCTACCCGTTCGAGAAGTACGACCAGCTCTTCGTGCCGGAGTTCAACGCCGGCGCGATGGAGAACGCGGGCGCGGTGACCATCCGCGACCAGTACGTCTTCCGGTCGAAGGTGACGGACGCGGCGTACGAGGTGCGTGCCGAGACGATCCTGCACGAGCTGGCGCACATGTGGTTCGGCGACCTGGTCACCATGGAGTGGTGGAACGACCTGTGGCTGAACGAGTCGTTCGCCACCTACACCTCGATCGCCTGCCAGGCCTACGCCCCGGGCTCCAGGTGGCCGCACTCGTGGACGACGTTCGCCAACTCCATGAAGACCTGGGCGTACCGGCAGGACCAGCTGCCCTCCACCCACCCGATCATGGCCGAGATCAACGACCTCGACGATGTGCTGGTCAACTTCGACGGCATCACCTACGCCAAGGGGGCCAGCGTCCTCAAGCAGCTGGTCGCCTACGTCGGCATGGACGAGTTCTTCCAGGGCGTACAGGCCTACTTCAAGGCGCACGCGTACCGGAACACCCGGCTGTCGGACCTGCTCGGCGCGCTGGAGGAGACCAGCGGGCGGGATCTGAAGACCTGGTCGAAGAAGTGGCTGGAGACGGCGGGGATCAACATCCTGCGGCCGGAGATCGAGGTGGACGCCGAGGGCGTCGTCACCTCCTTCGCGGTCAGGCAGGAGGCCCCGGCGCTGCCGGCCGGCGCCAAGGGCGAGCCGGTGCTGCGACCGCACCGGATCGCGATCGGCGCCTATGAGCTGCAGGGCGGAAAGCTGGTCCGCACCGAGCGGATCGAGCTGGACGTGGACGGTGCGCTGACCCCCGTACCGCAGCTGACGGGCAAGCAGCGTCCGGCCGTCCTCCTCCTCAACGACGACGATCTGTCGTACGCCAAGGTCCGGCTGGATGAGGAGTCGCTGAAGGTCGTCACCGAGCACCTCGGCGACTTCACCGAGTCGCTGCCGCGCGCCCTGTCGTGGGCGTCGGCCTGGGACATGACGCGGGACGGCGAACTGCCCACCCGCGACTACCTCTCGCTGGTGCTGTCCGGCATCGGCAAGGAGTCGGACATCGGCGTCGTCCAGTCGCTGCACCGCCAGGTGAAGCTGGCGCTGGACCTGTACGCGGCGCCGGAGTGGCGCGAGACGGGGCTGGCGGCCTGGACGGCGGCGGCCCTGGAGCAGCTGCGGGCGGCCGAGCCGGGCAGCGACCACCAGCTGGCCTGGGCCCGTGCGTTCGCCGCCTCGGCCCGTGAGGACGAGCAACTGGACCTGCTGCAGGGCCTGTTGGACGGTACCGAGGAGATCCCCGGGCTCGCCGTGGACACCGAGCTGCGCTGGGCGCTGCTGCACCGGCTGGCCGCCACCGGCCGGGCGGACGAGAAGGCCATCGCGGCGGAGCTGGACCGGGACAAGACCTCGGCGGGCGAGCGGTACGCCGCGACGACCCGCGCGGCGCGTCCCACGGCGGAGGCGAAGGCCGAGGCCTGGGCCACGGTGGTGGAGTCGGACCAGCTCCCCAACTCCCTGCAGGAGGCCGTCATCGGCGGCTTTGTGCAGACCGACCAGCGGGAGCTGCTGGCGCCGTACACCGCGAAGTACTTCGCCGCGGTGAAGGACATCTGGAACTCCCGCAGCCATGAGATGGCCCAGCAGATCGCGGTGGGTCTCTACCCGGCGCTGCAGGTCTCGCAGGAGACGCTGGACGCCACGGAGGCCTGGCTGGCGTCGGCCGAGCCGAGCGCGGCGCTGCGCCGGCTGATGACCGAGTCGCGGGCGGGGATCGAGCGGGCCCTGAAGGCGCAGGCCGCGGACGCGGCGGCCTGACCCGCTGCCCGGTGGTGTCCGCCGGCGCGGATCGCGCCAGGCCCCCGTCCTCGGGGGTTGCCCGCCGTGGCGGCGGGATCTCCTTCCGCCGCCACGGCCGGTGCTGACGCCCGGCGGACGGGCCCGGTGGCTTCCGTCCGCCGGACGCGCCGGTGTCCACCGGGCCCCGCCCCTCCGTCGGGGCCCGGTGGAAGAGGGGGTTGCGGCTCAGCCGTCGAGGGCGTCGAAGCGGCTGCCGAGGGCGGCGCGGCCCGCCGCGGTGAGGGCGCCGTGCAGGCGCAGCCGCGCGAGGCCGCCGTCGGGGAAGACGTCCAGCCGTACGTGGGTGGCCGTCACGGCCGCCGGCAGCTTGAAGCGGTGCGGGGTGTCGGGCTGGAGCTTCGTCTTCGGCAGGATCTCGAACCAGGAGGCCTCGTCGGACGGGTCGCCGTCGCACCCGGACAGGGCGGCCCAGCCCGCTGAGTTGCCCTTGAGGTAGGCGGTGTCGATCTCCACGGCGCGGATCTCGCCCTGGGCGGCGAGACGGAAGCGCACCCAGTCGTTGGTGTTCTTGACCCGGCGGCGGCGGTTCTCCCAGCCGTCGTCCATCTTGCGGGACAGATCGGGCCGGATGACCTGGGTGGGCGAGGAGTAGAAGCGGTCGGAGGCGTCCTCGACGGTGCCCCCGTGCATGACGGAGGCCAGGTCGAGGGTGCCCAGCACATCGAGCCACTCCGGGTCCGGCACGACCTCGCCGTGGACCCGGAGGCGGGCTATGCCACCGTCGGGATGCTGCTTGAGCCGCAGGTGGGTGAAGCGGCGCTCCACGGTGACCGCGAAACCGTTGGCGGCGTGGCCGCGGACGGGGGTGCGCGGGACCAGCTCCTCCCACTTCACCTCGTCGGCGAGCAGCTCCTCGGGGCTCGGGCTGCCGGGGAGGGCGGTGGCCTCGACGGTGACCTGCTGGGGGTAGTTGCCGCGGAAGTGGGCGGTGTCGACGATGACGCCGCGGATCACGCCGGGGGCGGCGAGGCGGATCAGGGCCCAGTCGTGCTCGTCGTCGGCCGGGAAGGGGTTCTCGCCGTCGGTGCCGCGGCGGCGCCGGGTCTCCCAGCCGTCCATGATCTTGCCCTTGTGGCCGAAGTGCTCGGGGTCGAAGACCGCCGGGGTGGGCTTCAGCAGATTCTCGCGCTCGGCGAAGAACTCGTCGTTCGCGGCGATCACTCCGGCGCCGAAACGGCGGTCGGCGAGATCGACGAACGAGGTGAAGGGGAAGTCCCCGCCGCGGTAGTCGGCGTAGGGGTCTCCGCCACCGTACGGGTTGGCGTCGTTGGCGTGCGGATCAGTGGTGTCGGCGGCCGGGTTGGCGGTCATCGTGGCCTTTCGATGGGCGGGAGGTGCGGACCGCTCCACGGTCGCAGCGGGCGACCCCTCAGGTCCATCGAAAGTTTTTGAGGAATACGTTCAGCTGGACTGAATGGTGGTGTCCCCCGGCGTCTGCGCGGCGGCCGCCTGCCGGAGCGCGGCCAGCACCCGGGCCGGGCCCGGCGCCCCTTCGGAGCCGCGCCGGGCGGCGGCGATCACATGGCGGCGCGGCTGGTCGGCGTGCAGGACCCGCAGCACCACTCCCCCGGCGCCGCGCTCGGCGGATACGCCGTGCCCCTCTTCACCGCGCCCGACGGCTTCCTGACGTCCGACGGCGCCGAGGCCGCCCGCCATGGCCATCCGCGGCACCAGCGCCACGCCCATCCCGGCCGCGACCATCGCCCAGATCGCGCTCCAGTCGGCGGCGGCATGCGCCTGCTCGGGCACGAACCCGGCGCTCTCGCAGGCGGTGGTGGTGATCTGCGACCAGGGCCCGCTGCTGCCGAAGATCCAGGGCTCGCCCGCCAGATCGGCCAGCCGCAGCCCCGGCTCACCGGCCAGCGGATGGCCGGCCGGCAGCGCCACGTCCAGCGGGTCGGCGAGCAGCGAGACCCGGCTGAACTTGGGGTCGCGCGGGGTGGGGGCGTGCGCGGCCAGCGACAGCGCCAGATCGACGCTGCCCTGTGCCAGCAGTTCGTAGGCGGCCTCCGCCTCCGCCTCCCGTACGGCGACCGACAGGCCCGGATGCGTACGGCGCAGCTCTCGGACGGCCGGGACCACCAGGGCCGGGATGGCCGTGGAGAACGCGCCGACCCGTACCTGGCCCGCCTCGCCCTGGAGGTAGCCGAGCAGGTCCGCGTCCGCGCGCTCCAGCTGGGCGAAGACCGCCTCGGCGTGCCGCAGCACCAGCTGCGCGGCGTCGGTCAGCCGTACCCGCCGGCCGTGGGCCTCCAGCAGCGTGACCCCGAGCGCCTTGGCCAGCCCGGTCAGCTGCTGGGAGACCGCCGAGGGCGTCATGTGCAGCGCCTCGGCGGTCGCGGTGACCGTGCCCAGCTCTTGGAGGGTGCGCAGGATACGCAGCTTTTTGAGGTCCCAGTCGGCCATGCGGGCAGCGTACGCACCCGCCGCGGCCACCCGCCCGCGGGCGACGGCGGCGGGAAGCCGGCCGGGTCAGCCGTCAGCCGCGGCGGTTGGCCTCGCGGCGGGCGAGGATGGCGGCCTGGCGCTCGTCGAACTTCCGCGCCTGGCTGTCCAGACCGTCCATGAACAGCCCCAGCTCCTCCTGCGCCGCCAGCCCGGCCGGGCCGAGCCCGCCGATCTCCAGCACCTTCAGATAGCGCAGCACCGGCTGGAGCACATCGTCGTGGTGGATCCGCATGTTGTAGATCCCGCCGATGGCCATCCGGGCGGCCGAGCGCTCGAAGCCGGGCATGCCGTGGCCGGGCATCCGGAAGCCGGTGACGACGTCGCGCACCGCGCTCATGGTCTGGTCGGGCGCCATCTCGAAGGCCGCGCCGAGGAGGTTGCGGTAGAAGACCATGTGGAGGTTCTCGTCGGTGGCGATCCGGGCCAGCATCCGGTCGCAGACCGGGTCGCCGGAGTGGTGGCCGGTGTTGCGGTGCGAGATCCGGGTGGCCAGCTCCTGGAAGGCGACGTACGCCACCGAGTGCAGCATGCTGTGCGAGTTGTCGGACTCGAAGCCCTCCGACATGTGGGCCATGCGGAACTGCTCCAGCTCGTCCGGGTCGACCGCACGGCTGGTGAGCAGGTAGTCGCGCATCACGATGCCGTGCCGGCCCTCCTCGGCGGTCCAGCGGTGCACCCAGGTGCCCCAGGCGCCGTCGCGGCCGAAGAGGGTGGCGATCTCGTGGTGGTAGCTGGGGAGGTTGTCCTCGGTGAGGAGGTTGACCACGAGGGCGATCCGGCCGATGTCGCTGACCTTGGACTGCTCGGGGTCCCAGGCCTCGCCGTCCAGCGGCCCGGGGAAGTTGCGCCCGTCGCTCCACGGCACGTACTCGTGGGGCATCCAGTCCTTGGCGATCTTCAGATGGCGGTTGAGTTCCTTCTCTACGACCTCTTCGAGCGCATAGAGCAGCTGAGCGTCGCTCCAGGCGGCCTGGCCGAGCTCTCCGTTATGGCGGGCGGGGGCGATGGTCACGGGGGGACTCCTGGGGACGATGACCTACGGGTCCGTAGGTTTGACCTACGGACCCGTAGGTTACGTCATCGTAGGTTAGGGCCGGTTAAACACCGGGCCCTGTTCAAACCGGTCGAAAAGCGCTCGATAGCCTCCTCGCAACCCCTTTTTCACCTGCGGAAATATCCGAGTACGACAAAGGGCACCCGCCGGTTCTTGTCACGGGTGGGTGCCCTGTCCGGGTACGACAAAGGGCGCCCCACGGTTCTGGTGAACCGAGGGGCGCCCCGAAGGCGTCACTGCTGCCCGGCGTCAGCCCGCGGACTTGGCCTGCTTGCGGGACTTGTCGCCCGCGACGACCAGCCCGGCGATGATCAGGAAGAGCACGATGGGTGCAGCGACATAGAGGCCGAGCGTCGCGATCACGCTCAGGCCCGGACCCGGGTCGTCACCATCGTCGCGGGTGAGCGCAAACGCGGGGGACGACATCAGCAGCATCAGCGCGGTGCCGGCGGTGATGGTTCCGGCGCGCAGGACATTCTTATTGACCTTGTTGCTCACGAAGTCAACGTATCGGACGCCCTGGCGCCCCGCGCGCCCGGGGTGGCACAACCGGCGCCCCGCCGGGCCGGCGCCGCTCAGCCGCCCGCGGCCCGGCTCCGGTGCAGCGTCACCGGCGCGAGGCGGCTCGGGCCGCGGGACTGCTCGACGGTGACCCGTACGGCGTCGGCGGTCACCGGCGCCGGGAGCGCGAGGATCCGCCGGTGCCCGATGGTGGTGCCCCGGGCGAGCGTCGTCCATGTCCCGCCGCTCCGCGCCTGAACGGCGAAGCGCTCGACCCGCTGCCCGTGACGGATGTCCTCGGCGAGCCCGATCCGGTCGAAGGTCCAGGGCCCGGGTCCGGCCGCCCGCAGATCCCTGCCGTAGGTGTCGCGCACGGCGGTCCCGAAGGCGGCGAGCGAGGCGACGTCCTCGGCGGCGATCCGGCCGTCCTTGGCGGGCGGGACGTTCAGCAGCAGCGAGGCGTTGCGTCCCACGCTCTTCTCGTACAGGTCCATCAGCTCGGCCGGGGTCTTGGGGTGTTCGCCGGGGTGGTGGAACCAGCCGGGGCGCAGCGAGACATCGGCCTCGGCCGGGTACCACTGGAGGTACTTGGTGGTGGGCGCGAGGAGCTTGGCGCGGGAGCCGATGTCGGGGTCGGTGGAGTCGTTGGGAAGTCCGCCGGCCATCACGGTCCAGGGGTCTTCGGCGGAGGGGGTCACACTCCACTCCGTCTCCCGTGCGACGCCACTCTCGTTGCCGACCCAGCGGGCGCCCTGCGGCCCGGCGAAGACGACGGTGTCCGGGGAGAGCCGGTGGATCAGCCGGAACCACTGGCCGACGTCGTATTTCTGGGTGATGCCGGAGTCCGTCCAGGGGTTGGCGCCGTCCAGCCACAGCTCGTCGAGGGGACCGTACTGCGTGAACAGCTCGTAGACCTGGTTGAGGTAGTACGCGTCGTAGTCGTCCGCCCGGACATGGAAGACGGGCAGTCTGCCGCTGCGGACGGCGGCGGCGCGGTCGTCGCCGGGGACGAGGGTGGGGATGGTGCGCTCGGTGACCTTGCTGCCGTTGCCGAAGCGGCCCAGGCCGCGCGGCGCCCGGTCGCCGTCCTCCAGGGCGACCCGCTCGGGCAGGCTGAGCGGCTTGCCCTCCTGCTGCTTCCTGCGGATCTCCTCGACCCACTGCGCATGCCAGGCGTGCGGGAGTTCGGCGCCGTCGGAGGGCGAGAGGTAGATCCCGACCTTCAGCCCGGCCTTGCGGGCGGCCCTGACGTACGCACCCACGACATCGGGGCGGCCGGGGCTCGCCGCGACGGAGTGCGGTGTGTAGCGGCTCGGGTAGAGCACGAACCCGTCGTGGTGCTTGGCCGTGAGCATCACCTGCTCGGCGCCGGCCGCCTTGTACGCGCGCATCCACTGGTCGGCGTCGATGCGGGAGCGGCCGGAGACGTCGAAGAGCTTCTCGTCCTCGGCGCCGGAGCCCCATTCCCGGTTGGTGAAGGTGTTCATGCCGAAGTGGGTGAAGGCGGTTATCTCCCTCTGCTGCCAGGCGAGTTGTCCCTTGGTGGGGACGATATGGGCGGCCTTCTCGATGACGCGGTCCGGGGTGTCGCAGGGCTCGACGGCCATCTGGGAGGCGGGGCGTACGGGCCGGTCGCAGGGGCCGGCGGCGGTCGGCGGTGACTGGGCCAGGGAGCTCTGGACGGGGACGAGCGCGGCGGCCGCGGTGAGCGCAAGCGCGCACAGCGTCCGCCGGGTGCTGCGGAGTGCCATGGTTCCCTCCAACTCGCCGACCACGCACGATGAATGGTCGGATGTCTGGATGGTTTCCACGGCATGGTGCCGGACGGCGTGGCGTACCGGAAGGGTGTGTGCAGTGGCGGGTTCCGGGCGCTTCCGGCCCTGATCCGCGGGGCGGACTACCGCTGCCCGTCGGCCAATTCCCGCATCAGCGCATGCAGGCGGGGCGAGGCGGCCAGCTCTTCAAGGCTGAGCGGACGCCCGTCGGGGCCGGCGATCGGCAGGCGCCAGTTCGGGTATTCATCCCATGTCCCGGGGAGATTCTGCGGACGCCGGTCCCCCACCGCGTCGGGCAGCCAGACGCCCACCATCCGTGCCGGCGTGCGCAGCAGAAAGCGGTGTACGGCCTTGACGGCCGCTTCCTCGTCGCCCGCCCCTTCGGGCAGCAGGCCGTGCCGCACCAACTCCCGCAGCCACTCGGCGCGTTCGTACCGGGCCCGGGACCGCTCCCGCTCCGGCGGTCCGGCAAGCAGCCCGAGCCGCTCGCGCAGGGCGACGTCCTCGCCGGTCAACCGGGCCGCGGTGGGCGGCAGATCGTGGGTCGTGACGGTGGCCAGACAGGCGCTGCGCCACTCCTCGGGCGCCAGGATGCGGGCCACGGCGACGGGCTCGGGGGCGGCGGTCGGGGCGGACTCCGGGTCGGGCTCCGGGACGGGCTCGGCCACGGCCGTCGGCGCGGGCTCAGGGTCGGGCTCCGGAACGGGCTTGTGGGCGGACTCCGGGTCGGGCTTGTGGGCGGGCTCGGCCACGGCCTCCGGCGCCAGGGCCGCACCGGGGCCGTCCGCCGCCCCGTCCCGCCGCGCCCCGCCCCCGTCTCCCTCCCCGTCCTCGGCCTCCCGCTCCCCGCCCCCGTAGTCCCGCTCGAACCACAGCACCGACGTCCCCAGGACGCCCCGTTCGGCGAGCGCGCCGCGGACGCCCGGCTCGACGGTGCCCAGGTCCTCGCCGATCACCGCGGCGCAGGCCCGGTGCGCCTCCAGGGCCAGCACCGAGAGCATCGCCTCACCGTCGTAGCGGACGTAGGCACCCTCCGTCGGCGGCCGGCCCTCCGGGACCCACCACAGCCGGAACAGCCCCATCACATGGTCGATGCGCAGCGCCCCGGCGTGCCGCAGCAGTCCGCGCAGCAGCTCCCGGTAGGGGGTGTAGCCCGCGGCGGCCAGCGCGTCCGGGCGCCAGGGCGGCAAACCCCAGTCCTGGCCACGCGAGTTGAAGGCATCCGGCGGCGCCCCGATGGACATCCCGGCGGCGAAGGCGTCCTGCTGCGACCAGGTGTCGGCGCCGGAGGGATGGACGCCGACGGCGAGGTCGTGCACCAGCCCGATGCCCATCCCCGCCTCCCGCGCGGCCCGTTGCGCGGCGGCCAGCTGCTGGTCGGTGAGCCAGACGAGCCGGCAGTGGAAGTCGATCCGGTCCAGCAGCTGGGGCCGCAGCCGGGCCGTGCCCGGGGAGCGCGGATCGCGCAGCCCGTCGGGCCAGCCGCGCCAGTCCGGACCGTGCCGCTCGGCGATCGCGCACCAGGTGGCGTGGTCCTCCAGCGCCTCGCCCTGCTCGGCGAGGAAGTCGCAGTACGCGGCCCGCCGGCCCGGGGTGAGCGGGATCGCACACACCAGCTCCAGGGCCTCGCGCTTGAGCGCCCAGACCGCGTCCCGGTCGATCAGCGCGCCCCCGTCGAGCACCCCCTCACGCAGCGCACGGGCCTGCCCGGCCAGCTCGTCGGCCCGTAAGCGTGCGGCGCCGGTGAGCTGGGCGTACTCCGGGATGTGTTCGATCCGCAGATGGACCGGGTCGGGGAAGCGGCGCGAGGAGGGCCGGTAGGGCGAGGGGTCGGTGGGCGGACCGGGGACGGCCGCATGCAGCGGGTTGAGCTGGAGGAAGCCGGTGGCCAGGGCACGTCCGGACCAGGCGGCGAGGTCGGCGAGGTCCCCCAGGTCGCCCATGCCCCAGGACTGCCGGGACAGCAGCGAGTAGAGCTGCACCAGGAAGCCGTGGCTGCGGCCGGGCGGTGCGGGCACCCGGTCGGGCGCGACGATCAGCCGGGCGCGGGCGCTGCGGCCGTCGGGGGCGCGGGCGTGCAGCAGATGGACGCCGAGGGGCAGCCGGGTGAGGGCCGCCGGCTCGGACGCCGCCAGGTCTTCCGCGGCCACTCCGCTCTCGGTCTCGACCCGCAGGACGGTGCCTTCGGGGAGACCGGCGAGGTCGGGCGGCCGGTCCGGGCGGGCGACGACGGTGCCGGGAAGCAAGACGCGGCCCGCGCCCTGCTCGTACGCGGCCAGGGCGGTGCGTACGGCGTGCGGGGTGGAGGCATCGACCCCCAGTGCGGCGAGCACGGCGACGACGGTGTCGCCGGTGATCGGGACGCTCCTGCCCGGCGAGGGCTCGTAGGACGTGGCGATGCCGTGCAGCCGGGCGAGCCGCGCGCGGCCCATGGGTCCTCAGACCTCCATGGACTCCGTACCCAGGCCGGCGGCTGTCGGCTCGCTGGTCAGCGGCAGCTCGGCAGCGATCGGGACCTCACTGGTCAGCGGCGCGGCATCGGCGAGCGGGGGCTCGCTGGTCAGTGGCGGCTCGATGAAGCTGAAGGATCCGGAGCCGTCCAGGCCGGAATCGGGGTCGGACACCCCGTCGAAGATGTCGGGCTCCATCGTCGCACCTCCCGGTTTGGAGGACAGAGCGTCGAGGAGCAGCTGAGCGGATGCGGCCACGAGGGCCTCCCGTTCATCGGTAATGGGACACGTGGGCCCTACCCACTCGACACGATCGCAGACGCATCTGCTCACGAAACGTGACCCACGTCACATTATGCCTCACGCAGGCGATTTCACTGTGGGGGAGCTCGGCGGACGCAGAGAACGCCGGGAAAGCGGGCATCGGGACGGAAACTCTGCGGACCTGCGAGCCCCCGGATACCGCCCTCGGAACGGCCGGCGGCCACTACCGGCCAAACTGTCCGGGACCCCCGCCATCGCCTTGTTGACACCCGAACCGCCACAATGGTGGGCTCACGGCCGAAGGTCTGTCCGAACGGGCATCGGCGGGGAAAAACGGGGCGCCGGTGCAGACCGGCGAGTGATGGACGGGGACGAGGAGCAGCCGTGCGAGGCCGGGGCGTATGGAGCGTCGGAAGTATCGGTAGGGGCGGCAGGGGGAACGGCGCGGGCGCCCGTGCGCGGGTGGCGGGGACCACCGCGCTGGCCGCCGCCGTCATCGGAGGCCTGCTCGGCGGGGTACCCAGCGCCCAGGCGGCGCCCGCGGACCCCACCATCGGCGCCCCCGACCAGCCGGACCGGCCGGCCGACGGCGGGCAGCTGCCCGCCGTCTGGCCGCGCCCGCAGTCGATGCAGGAACTCGGCGCCGCCGTGCCGCTCGGCGGCGAGGCGGCGCTGGTGGCCGCACCGGACACCGACCCCTACGCGCTGGACGTGCTGCGCGGCCTGCTGCGGGACGCCGGGGTGCACACGGTCCACCGGCCGGCGCCCGGCGACCGGCTGCCCGCGGCCGGGCCGGTGATCCTGGTCGGCGGCAAGCAGGCCACGGACGCCCTGCGGGCGCTGCGGGCACCGGCCCGCGGGGATCTGCCCGCCGGCGGCTACCGGCTGGCCGTGGGCCAGATCGCGGGCCGGGACACCGTCGCCCTGGACGGTGTCGGCCCCGACGGTCTCTTCCACGCCGCGCAGACACTGCGGCAACTGGTCACCGACGGCGCGGGGGGAGATTCCGGCCGGGGCGCCGGCGGGAGTCGTGCGGGCGGCCGGCAGCTGGCCTCGGTGACCGTACGGGACTGGCCCGGCACGGCGGTCCGCGGCACCACCGAGGGATTCTTCGGGCAGCCCTGGAGCCAGTCCCAGCGGCTCGCCCAGCTGGACTTCATGGGCCGCACCAAGCAGAACCACTATCTGTACGCACCCGGCGACGATCCGTACCGCCAGGCCCGGTGGCGCGACCCCTACCCGGCCGACCGGCGGGCCGAGTTCCGGGCGCTGGCCGAGCGGGCCCGCGCCAACCACGTCACGCTGGGCTGGGCCCTCGCCCCGGGCCAGGCGATGTGCCTGTCGTCCGAGGAGGACCTGCGGGCGCTGCGGCGCAAGGTGGACGCGATGTGGGCGCTGGGGGTGCGCTCCTTCCAGCTGCAGTTCCAGGACGTCAGCTACAGCGAATGGCACTGCGACGCCGACGCGGACGCCTTCGGCACCGGTCCCGGGGCCGCGGCCAGGGCCCAGGCCCGGGTCGCCAATGCGCTCGCCGAGCATCTGGCGCAGCGGCACCCGCAGTCCGCGGCACTCTCGCTGATGCCGACCGAGTACTACCAGGACGGCTCGACGGCGTACCGCCGGGCGCTGTCCGATGCGCTCGGCGACCGGGTCGAGGTGGCCTGGACCGGTGTGGGCGTGGTCCCGCGGACCATCACCGGCGGGGAGCTGTCCACCGCCCGCCAGGCGTTCGGCCACCCCCTGGTGACCATGGACAACTACCCGGTCAACGACTACGCCCAGGACCGGATCTTCCTCGGCCCCTACCGGGGCCGGGAGCCCGCCGTCGCCACCGGCTCCACGGCGCTGCTCGCCAACGCCATGCAGCAGCCGCTCGCCTCGCGCATCCCGCTGTTCACGGCCGCCGACTATGCGTGGAACCCGCGCGACTACCGCCCGGCCCAGTCCTGGGACGCGGCCGTCGACGATCTGGCGGGCGGCGATCCGCGGGCCCGTGCCGCGCTGCGCGCGCTGGCCGGCAACGCCTCCTCCTCGGTGCTGGACCGCACCGAATCCGGCTATCTGCAGCCCCTGATCGACCGCTTCTGGAAGGCCCGCGAGGTGGCGGTCAACCACGGCCGGCCCGGCCGTGACCCGGACCTCGCCAAGGCGGCCAAGGCACTGCGGGCCGCGTTCCGCACCATGAGCACCGCGCCCCGGGACCTGCGCTCGGACCTGGCCGCGGAGATCCGCCCCTGGGCCGAGCAACTGTCCCGCTACGGCAGCGCCGGCGCACAGGCCGTCGACACGCTCATGGCGCAGGCCCATGACGACGGTGACGCCGCCTGGTCGGCCCAGCGCGCGGTGCAGCAACTGCGCAAGGAGTGCGCGCACAGCCCGGCGACGGTCGGCAAGGGGGTGCTGGCACCGTTCCTGGAGCGGGCCATGACCGAGGCCGACGCCTGGACCGGCGCCCGCCACGACGCCCCCCGGCCCGACGACGGCGCCGCTCCGACGTCCCTGACCGTCCCCTTCGAGCGGACCCGCCCGCTGGCCGCGGTGACCGCACTGACCGATCCGGGCCCGTCCGCGGGTGCCGTCTCCCTGGAGGCGCACGTCCCGGGCGAGGGCTGGCGCCGTCTCGACCGGCTCTCCGCCACCGGCTGGACCGAGTCGAAAACGCCCCGGCTGCGCGCCGACGCGGTGCGGCTGACCTGGGCGAAGGGGGCGGACGCCCCGACCGTCCACGCAGTCACCCCATGGTTCGACGACACCTCCGCCGCCGGGCTCGAACTGTCCCGCAAGGAGTCCGACGCCCCGACCGGCGGCAGCGCGACGGTGGACGCCCGGATCTACTCCCGCCGCCCCGGCGATGTCCGCGGAAAGCTGACGGTCAAGGCACCCAAGGGCTTCACCGTGCACGCCCCCAAGGAGGTCACCGCACCGCGCGGCGGCACGGCCATGGTCCGTATCACGGTCGACGTCCCCGAGGACGCCCCCTCCGGGACGTATGAGATCCCGGTGGGCTTCGGCGGCGCGGAGCGGACGCTGACCGTGCGGTCGTATCCGCGCACCGACGACAAGGACCTGGCGCGCGGCACCGTCGCCACCTCCTCCGGGGACGAGACCGCCGGCTTCCCGGCGTCGGCGGCCACCGACGGCAACCCCAGGACCCGCTGGTCCTCCACCGCCGAGGACGGCGCCTGGCTGCAGTTCGCGCTGGCCCATCCGACCCGCCTCGGCCGGCTCGTCCTCAACTGGCAGGACGCCTACGCCGCCCGCTACCGCATCCAGGTCTCGCCGGACGGCCGCAGCTGGCGCACGGCGGCCACGGTCCGGGACGGCAAGGGCGGCCGCGAGTCCGTCCGGATGGACGCCAAGGACGCCCGGTTCGTCCGCATCCAGGGCGACAAGCGGGCCACCCGCTTCGGCTACTCGCTGTGGTCGGTGGAGGCGTATGCGGTCGCAGACCGCGGGACGGCAGACGCAGACCGCGGGACAGCAGACGCAGACCATGGGAGAGCAGGCGCAGACCGCGGGCCGGCAGACGCAGGTCGCGGGCCGGCGGACGCGAACCACGGGTCAGCGGGCAGGGACCACGGGGCAGCAGGCGAGGCCCACGGGTCAGCGCCTGCCGACCGGGGGTGAGCGGTACGGCGTACGCGGTGACCGCCGTCATGGGCACGGGCACGCCGTACGGCGTGCGGGCCGCGGCCGCGCACCGCGGGTGAGCCGTACCACGGAGAAGGGTTGCCGTCGTGGGCGCCGCGGGACCCTCGTCGTCGTGGCGGTCGGCCACGGGGCGAGGGTCCGGCGGCGTCCGCCCCGGCCGGAGCGAGACGTTCGACACCACCGTCACAGACGGAGAAACCCGGACCTACGCCGATACGGCGTCGATCCGGGCCAGGGCGTCATCCGCGCCGTACGGCTGCAAATATGGCAGCCAGCGCGGGTCACGATGGCCCGTGCCGATGATCCGCCACGCCAGTCCTGACGGCGGGGCGGGCTGATGCCGCAGCCGCCAGCCGATCTCGGCGACATGGCGGTCGGCCTTGACGTGGTTGCAGCGCCGGCACGCGGCGACGACGTTTTCCCAGGTGTGCTGACCTCCGCGGCTGCGCGGGATGACGTGGTCGACGCTGGTTGCGACGCCACCGCAGTACATACAGCGCCCGCCGTCACGGGCGAACAGCGCCCGGCGGGTCAGTGGCACGGGGCCGCGAAAGGGCACCCGCACAAACCGCTTCAAGCGGACCACACTCGGAGCGGGTATGACATGGGTCGCACTGTGCATCAGGGCGCCGGACTCCTCGAGGCTCACAGCCTTCTCATTGAGTACGAGGATGAGCGCGCGGCGGAGCGGTACGACGCCGAGCGGCTCGTACGACGCGTTGAGGACCAGGACATGCGGCACGGGTGCCTCCTTGTACGCCGGCGGCGCGTGGCTCGCGCCGGGACGATCTCCCCACAGTGTCCCCCGGTGCCTGGTGGGAGCGCCACCATGACCGAGTAACGGGTCGGAGGTGTTTTCCACCACACATCCGGCAGGCCCGTCCGGATCCGGCTCATTCGGGCCCGCGCACAACTATCCGACTCGAACAAGGGCGCGGACCGCTCCCGTTGCCCCGTTAGTGTGGTTGGTCTGCCCGGTTTCTGGGGTCCCCCCGAGACCCGGGTCTGCTGTCCCACACGGAAGGTTCGACTGTGTTCTGGTCCGCTTCGCCGGCCGCTGCCGCGCACCTGAGCGCCGCCACGCCCGGCTCATCCGGCCCGACGTCGCTCGACGACGCCACCCAGAAGGCCACCAACGCCGCCGGCTGGGTGCAGGAGAACTGGGGGACGTGGCTCACGTCCGGCCTGCAGATCTTGCTGATCATCGTGATCGCGGTGGTGCTGCGGCATGTGATCCGCCGCACGATCACCAAGCTCATCGAGCGGATGAACCGCACCGCGGCCGCCGCCCAGGGCACCGCGCTGGGCGGTCTGCTCGTCAACGCCGAGAGACGCCGGCAGCGCTCCGAGGCCATCGGCTCGGTGCTGCGCAGCATCGCCTCCTTCGTGATCATGGGAACCGCCGCCCTGACGGTGCTCTCCGTGCTGAAGATCAACCTGGCGCCGCTGCTGGCCAGTGCCGGTGTGGCCGGTGTGGCCATCGGTTTCGGCGCCCGCAACCTCGTCACCGACTTCCTCTCCGGCGTCTTCATGATCCTGGAGGACCAGTACGGCGTCGGCGACGAGATCGACGCGGGGGTGGCCACGGGTACGGTCATCGAGGTCGGTCTGCGCGTCACCAAGCTGCGCGGCCCCAACGGCGCGATCTGGTACATCCGCAACGGCGAGGTCAAGCGGATCGGCAACCTCAGCCAGGGCTGGTCCACCGCCGCCGTCGATGTGGTGATCGCCGCCGACCAGGACCTGGAGCGCGCCCGCGAGACCATCACCGGCGCCGGCGAGGAGATGTTCAAGGCCGAGCCCTGGAACGAGCAGCTGTGGGAGCCGGTGGAGGTCCTCGGCCTGAGCGAGGTGCACCTGGACACCGTCACCATCAGCGTCTCGGCCAAGACCATGCCCGGCAAGGCCGCCGGTGTGGAGCGTGAGCTGCGCTGGCGCATCAAGCGCGCCCTGGACGGCGCCGGTGTCCACCTCGCCCCGCGCCCGGCCCCCGAGGACGAGGACGAGGAGGCCGCCGACCCCAGCGACGCCGTGGCCGCCCCCTCGGCCCTCAACAACCCGCTCTCCCCGCAGTCCGTGGCGACCAGCCCGATCGCGTCGCCGTCGAAGATGGGGAAGTAGCACCCACCGCGTTCGTCGCCGCGACGCCCCGGACTCGCTCGTCGAGCCCGGGGCGTCGCGGGTTCGTGGCATCGCGGGTTCGTGGCATCGCGGGTTCGTGGCATCGCGGGTTCGTGGCATCGCGGGTTTTCGCGGGCATCGCGTACGGAGACCTCCGGGAACCGGATGCCGCTGCTTCTCGGCCAGTTGCTGCTGCCGGCCGTGAGGGTGATCGGCTCGACGCCGTGGACGTGACCGCACAACGGCAGAGCCCGTTCTCCGTCTGCCGTGCCCGGGGTCGCGTGCAAGGTCAGCCTGCCGTACCCATTGACTCGTCCCTGCCCGCCGCCTACCTTCCTGTTCATCGATTGGAAGGTTTCTTAACAGATGCTCGGCGGGCGTCACGGCCGCCGGTGAACGGGGTGACGGTCATGGCCGGTGGGCAGAGCGCGCAGGGGACGCCCGGGACGCCGCGGGTGTTGCGGGCCATGAACGACCGGGCGGCGCTCGATCTGCTGGTGTCGCAGGGGCCGCTGACCCGTACGCAGATCGGGGAGCTGACCGGGCTGTCGAAGCCCACCGCCTCGCAGCTGCTGGCGCGGCTGGAGGCCGCGGGACTGGTACGGACGACCGGGAACGTGACCGGGCGGCCGGGGCCCAGCGCGCAGCTGTACGAGATCAACCCGACGGCGGCGCATATCGCCGCGCTGGCCGTCGATCAGCTGGGGATCACCGCCGCGGTCGCCGACATCACCGGGCAGGTGCTCGGGGAGGAGCGGGTCGACACCGGCGCCGTTGCCGAGGACGCGCCGAACCGGACCGCGCAACTGGTCGCGCGGGCCGTCGACGGGGCGCTGGCCAAGGCCGGGCTGGGGCGCGAGCAGCTGCACGGGGCGGTGATCGGCACACCCGGTGCGCTGGACCCGCAGACCGGGCGGCTGCGCTATGCGCCACATCTGCCGGGCTGGCACTCGCGGGCGCTGAAGGAAGAGCTCGCCGAGGTGCTGGGCACGCCGATCACCATCGAGAACGATGTGAACCTGGCGGCGGTCGCCGAGCAGCACGACGGGGCCGCACAGGACTTCGACGACTTCGTGCTGGTGTGGGCCGACGAGGGGGTCGGCGCCGCCATCGTGCTGGGCGGCCGGCTGCTGCGCGGGGCCACCGGCGGCGCGGGCGAGATCGGCTATATGCCGCTGCCCGGCGCCCCGTTGTCCCGGGGCGGCGACCGCAGCGCCGCGCAGGCGGACGCCGGCGGCGGCTTCCAGCGGCTCGTCGGCTCGCCGAGCGTGATCGCGCTGGCGCGGGAGTACGGGGCCCCACAGGTCCGTACGGTCGCCGAGGCGCTGGCACACGACGAGGTCCGCGCCGAGATCGCGCGGCGGCTGGCGACCGGGATCGCGGCCGTGGTCGCGGTCGTCGACCCGCGGCTGGTGGTGCTCTCCGGTGAGGTCGCCCAGGCCGGCGGGGAGGCGCTGCGCGCCCTGGTCGAGGAGGAGTTCACCGGGCTCGCGCTGCCCCGCCCCGCACTGCGCCTGAGCCATATCGACGGCCCTCCGATCCTGATCGGCGCACTGCGGACGGCGCTCGCGGATGTGCGCGATGCGGTGTTCCGCACCGGCTGAGCGGCACGCCGGGCGCGATGCCTGCGCCGTGGCGGCCGGACGGTGCCGTGAAGCCGGACCGACCGGGCGCGGTGCAGTTGCCGGACCGGCCGGACGCTTCCGGCGCCGGACCGGCCAAGTGGACGACCACGCACGTCATTTGGTTACTTCCCCTTCCCTCCGCAGCAAAGGAAGTCCGCCATGCCGTTTCCGCGTCTGCGTGTCTGGTTGTCGGCGGTGCTGGCCGGCGCCGGGCTGCTCGTTCCGGGCTGCGCCAATCCCGGCGTCGGCAGTGCGCACGACGATCCGGCCGAGCCGGCCACGCTCACGTTCTGGCACGGCTGGTCCACCCCCGGCGAACGGAAGGCCATCAATGACAGCGTCGCCCGCTTCGAGAAACGGCACCCCAGCATCACGGTGAAAGTGGTGCCCAATGTCACCGACGAGACCATGAATCAGGCACTGCGGGCCGGCGGGGACGAGGCACCCGATGTGGTGTCGTCGTTCACCACCAACAATGTGGGGCAGTACTGCTCGTCGGGCATGTGGGTGGACCTCGATCCGTTCCTGAAGAAGACCGGGGTGGACAAGGAAAAGGTCTTCCCCAAGACCTTGCTGGATTACACGAGTTATGAGGGAGAGCAGTGCGCGTTGCCCCTGCTCGCCGATTCCTACGGGCTGTATTACAACAAGGACGCATTCCGGAAGGCCGGTATCAAACGGCCGCCGCGCACCATGTCCGAGCTGAAACGGGACGCCGTCAAACTCACCCGACGGGACAGGAACGGCTCGTACGAGCAGGTCGGCTTCATGCCCGACTTCCGGCTCTACCAGAACAGTCCGGACCGGATGCTCGCCCAGTGGGGACCCGAGTACTTCGACAAGAACGGCAAGGCCAGGCTCGCCAAGGACCCGGCCGGCAAGAAATTCTTCGCCACCACCCGCGAGTTGATGGACGCCCAGGGCGGCTACGGGCCGTTGGAGAAATTCCGGACCACCTTCGGCGATGAGATGTCGTCGCAGAACGCCTTTCTGACGCAGAAGCTGGCCATGCACCTGGACGGCGAGTGGCGCGGACTGATGCTCCGCCAGGCAAAGGCACCCTTCGCCTGGGGCACCGCGCCGATGCCGGTCCCGGACGACCAGGCGGACACCTACGGCCGGGGGTATCTGACGGGCACCGTCGCCGGGATCGCCCACAGCAGCCGGCACCAGAACGCGGCGTGGGAGCTGGTGAAATTCCTGACCGTGGACACCGACCAGGTGGTCCGGTTCGCCAATGCCATCCATAACGTGCCGTCGACGCAGGCGGCGCTCAATTCGCCCGAACTGGACGCCGATCCGACGTTCCGCACGTTTCTCGATATCGCGCAGAACCCGCACAGCGTGGCCCTGCCGCCGTCCAACAACGGCGGTCAGTACGTCACCACGCTGCAGGACTTCTCCTACCGCGTCGAGGCCGGAAAGGTCCCCGATCTCGACGCCGGCCTGCGCGGACTCGACGCCCAGATCGACGCCGACAACCTTCAGTCCGAGAACTGACGGAGAACCGACATGGCATCCACCACTCTCACGCCGCCCGCACTACGGCGAAAGCGCACGCGCGCGCGGCTGCGCACCCTCGGCTTTCTCTCCCCCTGGCTCATCGGCTTCTCGGTCTTCTTCGGCTATCCGCTGATCGCCACCGTGTACTTCTCGTTCATGCACTACAACCAGATCGAACCCCCGGACTTCGTGGGGCTGCGGAACTGGAAATATGTGCTGACGCAGATGCCGCTGCTCGGGCCCGCACTGTGGAACACCCTGTGGCTGGTCGTGGTGATGGTCGCGCTGCGGGTGCTCTTCGGACTGGGCATCGGCCTCCTCGTCACGAAAATCAAGACGGGCGCCGGCCTCTTCCGTACGGCCTTCTATCTGCCGTATCTGGCACCCCCGGTGGCGGCCACCGTGGCATTCGTCTTCCTGCTCAACCCCGGCACCGGGCCCGTCAACGACCTCCTCGGGGCGATCGGCATCCCCGCCCCGTCCTGGTTCAACGACCCCGCCTGGGCCAAACCGTCGCTGGTCATGCTGTCCCTGTGGGGCATCGGCGACCTGATGGTGATCTTCGTGGCGGCGCTGCTGGACGTCCCCAGGGAGCAGTACGAGGCCGCCGAGCTGGACGGGGCCGGTGCCTGGGGGAAGTTCCGCTATGTCACCTGGCCGTCGCTCACCCCGATCGTGATGTTCGCGGTGGTCACCGGTGTCGTCCAGACCATGCAGTACTACACCCAGGCGCTGGTCGCCGGAAAGCTCGCCTCCGGCATCTCCATCGGGCCCGGCACGGTCATCCAGCCCGGCTACCCGGACCACTCCACCCTCACCGTCCCGCAGCTCGTCTACTCCCTGGGCTTCCAGAACTTCAACACCGGCGCGGCGTGCGTGCTCTCCCTCGTGCTGTTCGTCCTCGCCATGGCCGTCACCACCCTGCTGCTGCGCAAACGCGCCGGCCTGCTCCGGGCGGAGGACTGATCCGACATGGCCACCACGACCCTCGACACGCGCCGCGCCCCGGCCCGCGGCGGCACCGCCGTCGGCCCGGCCGGCCGCGCCCGCCGCACCCGGCTGCTGCACTGGATCGCCGTACACGCCGTCGCCCTCGCCGCCGCGCTGTTCTTCGTCCTCCCGTTCGTGTTCGTCTTCCTCACCTCCGTCATGAGCGACGACCAGGCGATGAGCGGCGAGTTGTGGCCCCACGCATGGCACTGGTCCAACTACGTCACCGTCTTCCGGACCCCCGGGTTCCTGGACTGGTGGAAGAACTCCCTGCTGTACGCGGGCCTGGGCACTCTGTTCACGGTCTGCTCGGCCGTCCCCGTCGCCTATGCGCTCGCCAAGTTCCGCTACCGCGGCCGGCGCACCGCGCTGATCCTGGTCATCTCGACGATGATGCTGCCGCCGCAGGTCATCGTGATCCCGATGTATCTGGTCTGGGCGCAGCAGCTGCATCTGGCCGGGTCGCTGTGGCCGCTGATCATCCCGATGGCATTCGGCGACGCGTACTCGATCTTTCTGCTGCGGCAGTTCCTGCTGACCATCCCGCAGGAGTACATCGAAGCGGCGAAGGTCGACGGCTGCGGGGAGCTGCGCACCCTGCTGAAAATCGTCGTGCCGATGGCCAGGCCCGGCATCGCCGCCATCGCCCTCTTCCAGTTCTTCTACTGCTGGAACGACTACTTCGGCCCGCAGATCTACGCCGCGCAGAACCCGGCGGCCTGGACGCTCTCCTATGGGCTGGAGTCCTTCAAGACCGCCCACAGCGTCAACTGGAACCTCACCATGGCGGCGACGCTGCTGGTCATGGCGCCGGTCATCATCGTTTTCTTCTTCGCACAGAAGGCCTTCGTCGAAGGCGTCACGCTCACCGGAGTGAAGGGCTGATCCTGCATGCCGTCTCCCGAGGGACGCACCCCGCACCCCCGCATCAAGCTCGCCGTGGTCGGCGGCGGCTCGACCTACACCCCCGAACTCATCGACGGCTTCGCGCGCCTGCGGGACGTCCTGCCGCTGGAGGAACTCGTCCTCATCGACCCGGCCGCTGACCGGCTGGAGCTGGTGGGCGGCCTGGCCCGGCGGATCTTCGCCAAGCAGGGGCACCCGGGCCGGATCTCCTGGACCGACGACCTGGACGCCGGTGTCGACGGCGCGGACGCCGTGCTGCTGCAACTGCGGATCGGCGGCCAGGCCGCTCGCAACCAGGACGAGACCTGGCCGCTGGAGTGCGGCTGCGTCGGCCAGGAAACCACCGGCGCCGGCGGCCTGGCCAAGGCGCTGCGCACGGTCCCCGTCGTCCTCGACATCGCCGAGCGGGTACGCCGCCGCAACCCCGACGCCTGGATCGTCGACTTCACCAACCCCGTCGGCATCGTCACCCGGGCGCTGCTCACCCACGGCCACAAGGCCGTCGGACTGTGCAACGTCGCCATCGGCTTCCAGCGCAAATTCGCCGCACTGCTGGGCGTCTCCCCCGGCGAGGTCGAGCTGGAACACGTCGGCCTCAACCACCTCACCTGGGAGCGGGCGGTACGCGTCGCGGGCAAGGACGTCCTCCCCGAACTGCTGGCGGAACACGGCGACGCCCTCGCCGACGACCTGCGCATGCCCCGCCCGCTCCTCGACCGCCTCGGCGTCGTCCCCTCTTACTACCTGCGCTACTACTACCAACACGACGCGGTCGTACGGGAGTTGCGCAGCAAACCCTCCCGCGCGGCGGAGGTCGCCGCCATCGAGCAGCAGCTCCTCGGCATGTACGGCGACCCGGCACTCGACGAGAAGCCGGAGCTGCTGTCCCGGCGCGGCGGTGCCTTCTACTCGGAGGCCGCGGTGGCGCTCACCTCCTCCCTCCTGCGGAACACCGGAGACACCCAGGTCGTCAACGCCCTCAACCACGGCACCCTGCCGTTCCTGCCCGACGACGCGGTCATCGAGGTCCCCGCGACCGTGGACTCGACGGGCGCCACGCCCCTCCCCGTACGCCCCCTGGAACCGCTGTACGCCGGGCTGGTCGCGAACATCACCGCCTACGAACACCTCGCACTGGAGGCCGCGCTGCGAGGCAGGGACGGCCGGAGCGCCGACCGGGCCGGCGGGCGCAAAGCCGTCTTCTCCGCCCTGCTCGCCCACCCCCTCATCGGCCAGACCGACCACGCGGACCGGCTCACCGACGAACTGATCGCGCACAACCGGGAGCACCTCACGTGGGCCTGACCTGCACGACGCTCGCCATCGACGCGGGCAACAGCAAGACCGACGTGGCGCTGGTGGCCGCGGACGGCAGACTGCTCGGCACGGCACGCGGCGGTGGCTTCCAGCCGCCGGTGGTGGGCGTCGGCCGGGCGGTCGACGTCCTGGCGCCGCTGGTGCGGTCCGTCCTCGCACAGGCCGGGGTGACGGGCCCCGTCGGGCATCTCTCCGCCTTTCTCGCCAACGCCGACCTCCCCGTCGAGGAGGAGGGCCTGACCACCGAGATCGCGGGCCGGGGATGGGCCCGCACGGTGAGCGTCCGCAATGACACCTTCGCGCTGCTGCGGGCGGGGCTGCCGGACGACGGGGAGCCCGTGGGCGTCGCCGTGGTGTGCGGGGCGGGCATCAACTGCGTGGGGCTCGGTCATCAGGGGGCCACCGCACGCTTCCCGTCCATCGGCCGGATCTCCGGTGACTGGGGCGGCGGTTCGTTCCTCGCCGAAGAGGCACTGTGGTGTGCGGCCCGCGCCGAGGACGGCCGCGGCGCACCGACCGGGCTGGCCAAGGCCCTGCCCGCCCACTTCGGCCTGACCACCGTGCAGGAACTGATCGAGGCCCTCCATCTGCGGGCCATCCCCGACCGCCGCCGCCATGAAATGACGCCGCTGCTCTTCGCCGTCGCGGATTCCGGCGACCCGGTCGCCCGGACCCTCGTGTCCCGCCAGGCGGAGGAGGTCGCAGTCCTGGCCACCGTGGCGCTGGAACGTCTCGGCCTCCTCGGCGAACCGACCCCCGTGGTCCTGGGCGGCGGCGTCCTGGCCGCCCGTCACCCTCTTCTCCACGACCGGATCACCCAGCTCCTCTCGGAGCGCGCCCCCAAGGCGGTTCCCCATGTGGTGACCGTCCCACCGGTGTTGGGCGCCGCCCTGGACACCTTGGACCGGGCGGGGGCGGAGCCGGGGGCTTATGAGCGGTTGAGGGGGGCTTGGGGGTAGGGGAAGGGGAAGGTGGGGGCGAGGGTGGGGCTGGGGTTGGTGGGGCTGGGGGCGACGCCGTGCTGAGCCTCCGCGCTGGGCCGCCTCCCTGGGGGGCCTCCCCCTCCCCCCACCCCGTGCCCCAGGCCCCGCGCCCCCGTCACCCCACCCACACGCTGTCTCCCCGTCGCGTCACCGTCCGTTCGCCCGGAGCGAGGACGAGGTCCGGGCGGGAAGTGTGGTCCGGGAGGGATGTGTGGCCGGGTGGCGCATGGGGGTCGCGGGAGTCGCGCTCCGTGACGATGGTGACGGGTTGGTCCGTGTCGTTGATGATGAGCGTGGCGGAGCCGTCCACGCTCAGGTCGAGGGGGTAGCTGCCGTCGGGATCGACGTAGGTGGTGCCGCCGATGGTCAGGAAACCTCTGGCGGAAGGGGGTCTGTCGGAGGTCGGCTCGTCTCCGGTCGCGGCGGTCGTAAGGGAGTTGAGGAGTCTGTTCATACGGCGCATGGCGTGCTCTCCGATTCGCCGGGCGCAGGGCGGCTCCGGGTCGATTGCTGGGACGAGGTTCAACCTTCGTCACTCAGAGTAGTCGGAGAGGGGTTCGCGGGACAGCGGCGCGTGGGAGCGAAACGGGGAGCGCGAAGACACCGCAGTGCGCCTCCGAGTCACCGGCCCGCCAGGCCTCCGGACCTCCGGGTCGCCGGACCACCGGCCCGCCAGGCCACCGGCCCACCGGCCCACCCCTCCCGAATCAGTCACCCACCGGTCAGTCACCCACCGGTCAGTCATCCACCGGAAGCGCAAGATCCCGTACATGACCGGCAAGGAGAAGGACCGCGGCGT
The DNA here is from genome assembly GCF_043200375.1 of Streptomyces sp. NPDC048434. Taxonomy (NCBI): domain Bacteria; kingdom Bacillati; phylum Actinomycetota; class Actinomycetes; order Kitasatosporales; family Streptomycetaceae; genus Streptomyces; species Streptomyces sp. NPDC048434. The sequence continues at coordinate 34,589 of NZ_JBICXQ010000010.1, forward strand.
CCACGGCGGCCTGTGGGTCCTGGGCGCGGATGGCATCGGTGAGGCGGGAGTGCGGGTCGTCGGGAGCCGCCGTGGCGGTGTCCAGGCAGGCGGCGCGGCGGAGTTCCTCGCGGAGGGCGGCGCTCAGGGAGCGGTAGATGTCGGCGAGGACGGGGTTGTCGCTCGCCTCGGCGACCAGGACATGGAACTCGGCGTCGGCGGCGGTGAACGCCTCGCTCTCATGCGCGGCGAGGGCGGCCTTGCGGCGGTTCAGTGCGGTTTCGATGCCGGCGAGCTGGGCGTTCGTACGGTGCTTGGCGGCCTGGCGGGCGGCGACCACGTCGAGGCCCTGGCGGACCTGGGTGACATGGCTGAGCTCGGCGCGTTCGAGGCGGCGGCGGAGGGCGACCGCACTGTCGTCGTCGGAGATCACGAAGGTGCCGTCGCCCTGCCGGGGCTCCAGGAGGCCGGAGTGCACCAGGGACCGTACGGCTTCGCGGACCGAGGCGCGGCTGACGCCGAGGGTTTCGGAGAGCGCGCTCTCGGGCGGGATGCGGCCGCCCACCGGCCAGGTGCCGTTCACGATCTGGGCGCGGATCTCGTCGGTCGCGGTCTCCACGAGCGACACCCTGCCCTTGCGGACCGACTGCACGAGATCACTCCCCCTTCGGCGCGGTGTCCGGGCTCCGGCATCACCTGATGTCTGACGACTCTCCGCCAACTCTAGTGCCGGTCCCGGTGGCACGGCGGGCTCCCGCCGGATCGCGATCCGAACAAGATCGGGGCAATCGCGGTGTGTGTGTCAGCGGCTACAGACATACTGCTGCCCATGCACCAGTCCTTCTCGTGAGCGCTCCCGGGCGCTGTGCGCGGGGGCCGGTCCCGAAGCCAGCGCCCAGGGGGAGGTTCCGTGTCGACCACCAGCGTGTCACCGCCCGTCCCGAGGCGCAGGACGGCCTGGGCCGAGGGGCTGGACGAGCTGCGTGCCGCGGCGACGACCGAGCCGGGCCGGCTGCGGGTGATCGGTGCCGTACTGGCCCTGCTGGTGGTGCTGTTCGGCGCGGTCACGGCCTGGCAGGTGGCGGACCGGGTGGCGGCCGCGGACGATGTGGTGGAGCACAGCCAGCCGCTGACCGCGGACGCGGCGAGCATCTACCGCTCGCTGGCGGATGCCGATACGACGGCCGCGGCGGGCTTTCTGGCCGGTGACAAGGAGCGCGAGGCGACCCGCGACCGGTATGCCGCCGATATCTCCACGGCGTCCGCGCTGCTGGTCAAGGCAGCGGCCAACAGCAGTGGTTCGGACGGGGCGGATGCGCAGATAGCGAAGCTCAACAGCCGGCTGCCGCGCTATACGGGGCTGGTGGAGACGGCGCGGGCGAACAACCGGCAGGGGCTGCCGCTGGGCGGCGCGTATCTGCGGTACGCCAATGAGCAGATGCGTACGGAACTCCTCCCGGCCGCACGGGCGTTGTACGACGCGGAGACGGACCGGCTGGCGGCGGACTACGGCGCGGCCAAGGCGTGGCCGTGGTACGCGCTGGCGGCGGGGGTGGTGGCGATCGGTGCGCTGGGGTGGGCGCAGCGGCGGCACTACCGGCGCACCAACCGGGTGTTCAGCAGGGGCCTGCTGGCGGCGACGGCGGCGTCCGTAGTGGTGTTGTTGTGGCTGGTGGCCGGGCATACGGTGGCGCGCACGGGGCTGACCGGTTCGTATGAGCACGGTGCCCGGTCGCTGCGGGTGCTCAACGAGGCGCGGATCGATGCGCTGCAGGCGCGCGGGGACGAGAATCTGACGCTGGTGGCGCGCGGTGCGGTGCTGACCGATGGCCAAGAGGATTTCTACGAGGCCGGTTTCCGTTCCGGGATGGCGGATCTGGCGGGCGGGGGCGAGCACGGGGATGCGTCGGCGAAGAGCAGGCTCGGGGCGGCGCTGGCGCTGGCGGACGACGAGGCGGGGCGGCGTCCGGTGCGCGACGCGCTGACGCAGGTGCGGCAGTGGCAGGTGCGGCACGGCGCGGCGCGGGCGGCGGACAACACCGGCGATTACGAGCGGGCGCTGGCCAAGGTGATCGGCACGGGCGGGTCCACCGGGGAGTCCTTCGACCGGGTGGCTGCCGGGCTGCAGCAGGCGCTGGTGCATGAGCAGGCGGAGTTCCGGTCGGCGGCGGACGCCGGGCGGGGGGCGCTGGACGGGCTTCCGGTGGGGGCCGGGGTGCTGGCGGCGTCGGCGGCGGTGGGCGCGGTGCTGGGGATCGGCCGCAGGCTGGCGGAGTACCGGTGATGAGGCCTGGTGGGAGGGACATGAGGGTGCGCGCGCGAGGGCTGGTGAATCTGCGTGCCGTCCTGGCGCCGGTCGCCGCCGGGATGTGTGTGATGGCCGCGGCCGCCGCCGTGCTGGTGCCGACGCTGGGCGGTGACGCAGGGCGGGCCGGGCGCGGTCCCGACCGTGTGTCCCCGCCCGCGGCGACGCATCGGGCGCACGGCCCGGGGGCGGCGCCGGCCGGTGCGCCGTGCACGGCGCGGAACGCCGCGGAGAGTCTGCGCCCGTCGCCGGACGACGGCGCGGCGGTGAAGCGGATCAAGGAGAAGGGCCAGCTGGTCGTCGGGGTGGACCAGAACACCTACCGGTGGGGGTACCGCGATCCGGCCACCGGCACCCTGGAGGGCTTCGACATCGATCTGGCGCGGGCGATCGCCGAGGACCTCCTGGGGCCGCACCCCAAGGTGGTCTTCAAGGCGGTGCCGACCAACCAGCGGATTCCGGCGCTGCAGAAGCGTTCCGTCGACATGGTGGTGCGGACGATGACGATCAACTGTGCGCGTAAGCAGCAGGTCGCGTTCTCGACCTCGTATTTCCAGGCGGGGCAGCAGGTGCTGGCTCCGATCGCCTCGAAGGTCAGGGCGTTCGACGATTCGCTGCGGGGCAAGCGGGTGTGCACGGCGGCGGGTTCGACGGGTGAGACCGCGCTGACGGCGCAGCGGCACGGCGCGAAGGTGCTGACGGTGCCCAATCAACTCGACTGTCTGGTGCGGCTGCAGCTGGGGCAGGCGGACGCGGTGGTCACGGACAGTGCGCTGGCCGCGGCGCAGGCGGCGCAGGATCCGGCGGTGGAGCTGAAGGGCGAGCCGTTCACGGACGAGTCGTACGGCGTGGCGATGAACAAGGACGACACGGATCTGGTGCGGCGGGTCAACAAGGTCCTGGACGACTACCGGGGCGGCGGCGACGACAGCTCGTGGATGCGGGCGTACCGCAAGTGGCTGAAGGCCGATCTGCCGGGCATATCGGGGCCGCCGTCGCCGGAGTACGGCGACTGATCGCTCCAAGGAGCGGAGTACCGCCACTGGCCGCCCCGGGAGGGCCGGATGCCGTCACTATGGAAGGGGACGCGGGAGGAGCAGACCGCATCGGCCGTCCGGCCGCAGCAACCGCCGTGCACCGTACGCGTATTGGAGAGGTGATCGATGGGGGTCCCTGGACCCTTCCCCGGTTCTCCGGGGAGGCCCGATGCCCCGGTGCTGGGCCGGGAGGAGGTGGACCGCGCCCTGGCGCGGCTCGATGCCGAGTACGAGGCGATCGAGACGTCGCTGCTCGCGTTGCAGGATCACGCGGGGCGCCGGCTGCTGGAGGGCGCCGATCTGTCCGGCACCACCAAGGAGCGCTGGGCCGCGGCGGAGCGGTCCATCACGGTCCTGTGGTCGCTGTTCGATGCGTATACGGCGGCGCTGGAGGCGGCGCGTGAGCTGCGGGCGCGGCGGCGCTGGCCGTCCCCGGAGGATCTGGCGGAGCTGACGGAGCTGCTGCGCGGCGACGGGGTGACGGTGCCGGGTGCGGCCGCGGCCGGCGGCGGCGCGGAGAGCGGCCCGGCCCGGCTGAGCGAGCGGTTCAGTCTGGAGGGGCTCGTCGAGCGGATGAACGGGCTGTACGCGCGGTCGCTGGATGTCATCGTCGCCGCCGATGCGGTCTGGCTGGCGCTGCCGGCCCGTATAGACCTGCTGTCGGCCGAGTTGCAGCGGACGCGTTCGCTGGCCCATTCGGTGGGGGTGCGCCCCGGTGAGCATCCGGCGGGCGACGACCTGGAGCGGATCACGGATGAGCTGTTGCGGCTGCGTGCCCAGGTGATCGCGGATCCGCTGGCGTTCTGGGTGTCGTCGTCGACGGGGAGTTCGGCGCCGGGCGGGGGCCGTCCGGACACCGGGCGCTATGACCGTGCGGCGCGTGCGCTGGAGGACATCCGGCGTGAGGTGGCGGCGGTGCTGGATGTGCGGCAGGACGCGGAGCGGCGGCTGATGCAGCTGCGGGACGTGCTGTCGCGGGCGGACCGCACGCTGACCGAGGCGCGGCAGGCCCGTGGCGAGGTGCTGGCGAAGATCGCCGCGTCGGAGGTGCCGGCGGTCAGCGGCCCGTCGACGGCGCTGCACGAGCAGTTGGCGGCGGCCGCCGACTACCGCAGGCGGGCGCAGTGGCACCGGCTTTCGCCGCTGCTGGACAGCCTGGAGGAGCGGGCGGAGGACGAACTCCTGCGCGCCCGTGAGTCGTTGACGGCGGTGACCGCGCCGCTGGCGGTGCGGGCCGAGCTGCGCGGCCGGCTGGACGCGTACAAGGCGAAGGTCGCACGTCACGGTTTGGCGGAGGATCCGCTGCTGACCGAGCGGTACGACGCGGCGCGGCGGATGCTGTGGAGCGGGCCGTGCGATCTGCGGGCGGCGGAGCAGGCGGTGTGGCGCTATCAGCAGGCGGCGGCGGAGGCGTTGGTCCCGCAGCAGCTGGAGGGCAGGGGGGAGTCGTGACGGAGCGGGCCGACGAGCGCTGCCAGCGGCGGGAGTGCGCGGGCAGTTACGAGGATGTCGGCGGCGGTGAGCTGTACTGCGACCTGTGCGGGCTGGCGCCGGTGGTCTCGCCGGACGGTCTGCTGTCCTCGCCGCCCACGGGCCTGACGGGCCGGGCGCTCGCGGAGACCACGGCGGGCCGCGAGGCGGCGGGGGCGCTGTTGACGGTCCCCTCCCCGGCCCCCGGTTCCGGTCACAGCGTGCCCTCCGCCCGCGTGTCGACGTCGCGGCGCTCGGTGTCCGGGCGGCTGTCGCGCGCGGTGTCCGGCGGTGGTCCGACGCGCGGTATGTCGGCGGTGTCGGCGCGCGGTGCGGGCAGCGGCTCGTCGTCCGGGGCGGCGCGGGGGCGGCTGGGCGCGGGCCTGGTGGCGGTGCCGGAGGTGCCGCGGCCCGATCCGCGTACGGCGGTGCTGGAGCATCCGGAGGTCCCGGAGCGGAAGCGGTTCTGCAGCCGTACGGACTGCGGTGCGCCGGTGGGCCGGGCGCGTGGTGAGCAGCCGGGCCGTACGGAAGGGTTCTGCACCAAGTGCGGCCATCCGTACAGCTTTGTGCCCAAGCTGCGGCCCGGCGACATGGTGCACGGCCAGTACGAGGTCGTGGGCTGTCTGGCGCACGGCGGGCTCGGCTGGGTCTATCTGGCGACGGACCATGCGGTCTCCGACCGGTGGGTGGTGCTCAAGGGGCTGCTGGACACCGGCGATGAGGAGGCGCTGGCGGTGGCGATGTCCGAGCGGCGCTTCCTCGCCGAGATCGAGCACTCCAACATCGTGCGGATCTACAACTTCGTGGAGCATCTCGACCGGGCGACGGGCAGCCTCGACGGCTACATCGTCATGGAGTACGTCGGCGGCAAGTCGCTCAAGGACCTCGCCAACGACCGGCGCACGCCCCAGGGCCGGCGCGATCCGCTGCCGGTCGAACAGGCCTGTGCGTACGGCATCGAGGCACTGGAGGCGCTCGGTCATCTGCACAGCCGCGGCTACCTCTACTGCGACTTCAAGGTCGACAACGCCATCCAGCAGCACGACCGGCTCAAGCTGATCGACATGGGTGCGGTGCGCAGGATGGACGACCACGAGAGCCCGATATACGGCACGATCGGCTATCAGGCACCGGAAGTCGCCGCGCTCGGACCGTCGGTCTCCTCCGACCTCTACACCGTCGCGCGCACCCTCGCCGTCCTCACCTTCGACTTCCAGGGCTATACGAACGTCTTCGCGGACTCCCTGCCCGATCCGGACAACATCGAGGTGTTCCGCACCTACGAGTCCTTCTACCGGCTGCTGGTGCGCGCCACGGACCCGGACCGGGTGCGCAGATTCGCCTCGGCGGAGGAGATGGCCGAGCAGCTGACGGGCGTGCTGCGGGAGGTGGTGGCGCTCCAGTCGGGCGAGCCGCGGCCCGCGCTGTCGCAGCTGTTCGGGCCCGAACTCCGGGTCGTCGACACGGAGCTGATGGCCGCATCGGAGGGCGACAGCTCGCTGCTGGGCGCGCGGGGGACGGCGCCGGCCCGCCCGGCGGAAGCGGCGTCCGGCGGCCCCGTGCTGCGCCCCTTGGACGTCGCCGGCGCCGCCCTGGCCCTGCCGGTGCCGCGGGTGGATCCGGGCGATCCCCACGCCGGGCTGCTGGCCGGACTGCTGGCCGCCCCGCCCGCCGAGCTGCTGGGCGCGCTGCGCTCGGCGCCCGCCGACTCCCTGGAGGTCCGGCTGCTGGCCCTCCGCGCCCGCCTGGAGACGGGTGACGGTGCGGCGGCGCAGCGGGCGCTGGAGGCGATCGCGGCGGAGCCCGCGGAGCAGTGGGCCGCCGCGCGGCGGGGCGGTGGCACGGAGTCCGAGACCTGGGGCGCTGACTGGCGGGTGGTGTGGCACCGCGGCCTGGTGTCGCTGACGACCGGTGACCGCGAGAGCGCCGCGCTGGCCTTCGACGCGGTCTACGACGCCTTCCCCGGTGAGCCGGCGCCGAAGCTGGCCCTGGGGATCTGCGCGGAGCTGCTGGGTCAGCTGGACAACGCCGTGGAGTACTACCGCCTGGTGTGGGCGACCGACCGCAGCTATGTCAGCGCGGCGTTCGGACTGGCGCGGGTGCGGCTGGCGGCGGGCAACCGTACGGGCGCGGTCGAGGCGCTGGAGTCCGTCCCGGAGTCGTCCATCCATTACATCGCGGCGCGGATCGCGGCGGTCCGCGCCCGGCTGCGGGAGCGCCCGCCCCACGATCCGCTGCCGGCGGATCTGCGGGCGGCCGCCGAACAGGTCGAGGCGCTCGCGGACTTCGGTCTGGACGCCGAGCGAAGGGAACAACTCACCACCGAGGTACTGGGCAGCGCCCTGGACTGGGTACTCTCCGGTAGCCACGGTGCCGGGCCGGCCGGCCCGGCGGCCGTGGACGAGCGGCCGGCGCTGCTCGGCAGCCCGCTGGACGAGCGCGGTCTGCGGTTCGGCCTGGAGCGGTCGTACCGCCTGCTCGCACGGCTGGCGCAGCGTGGTGAGAAAAGGATCGAACTGGTGGAACGGGCCAACCGCTTCCGCCCCAGGACGTGGGTGTGACATGGGTGTGACTGGGCCGTCCCGGTGTCCGGGCTGTGACGAACCGCTGGATGCGGGAGACAACTTCTGCGGGCGGTGCGGCGCCGCTCTCCTGGCGCCCGCCGCGCCGCCGGCGTACGGCGCCGCGCCCGCGGCCGGCGCCCCCGCCGTACCGCCCCTGCCGCCGCTGCCGCCGGCGCCCCCTGTGCCGCCCGCTCCGGCCGGGCCGCCGCCCGCGCCCGCGGTGTCCGGTGGGACGGGTCCGGCCGGACCGCCGCCCCCTCCGGACCCGCAGTCCCTTCTCCCGTACGGGGACGCGGGCGCACCGCCGATGCCGGGCCACGCCCCGACGGTGCCCGGCCGTGCGCCCTCGGTGCCCGCTCCCGCAGCGGTGACCGACCCGCCGCCGGCCGCCGATCCGCGCGTCGTCGGCTACGAGGCGGTCGCCGACGCGGCGGCCGCGGAGTCCGGTGCGCCGGGCGCGGAACGGGGGGCGCCCGGCGCGGCCCCCGCTGCGCCGGACACGGAACCCGGCACGCCCGCCGCGCCCTCCGGTGCGCCCGCCGCGGACGGGGCGCCGTCCGCCACCCCCGCCCGGGGCACCCCCCTCTGTGCCGCCTGCCGGTCCGGTGCCGTGGGGGCGGACGGCTACTGCGAGCGCTGCGGCCACGCCCAGCCCTGCGGACGTGACCACATGGAAAGCGAGTTGGCGGGCATCGCGGCGGTCAGCGACCGGGGCCACCGGCACCACCGCAACGAGGACTTCTTCGCGCTCCGGGCCGCCGCCCTCCCGGACGGCACCCCCGCCGTGGTCGCGGTGGTCTGTGACGGTGTCTCCTCGGCGACCCGCCCGGACGAGGCGTCCACGGCGGCGTCCGAGGCCGCCGGGGAGGCGCTGCTCGCGTCGCTGCCGCGCGGTACGCACCCCCAACAGGCCATGCACGACGCCATCCTGGTGGCCTCCTCGGCGGTCGACGCGCTGGCCGCCGACCCCTCCTCGGCGCATGACGAGCACCGCCGGCAGAACGCCCCGGCCTGCACCTTCGTCGGTGCGGTGGTCGGCGGCGGGCTGCTGACCGTCGGCTGGGTCGGCGACAGCCGCGCCTACTGGATCCCCAACGACCGTTCGGCACCGCCCGCCCGGCTCACCGAGGACGACTCCTGGGCCGCCCAGATGGTCGCCAACAACCTGATGTCCGAGGCCGAGGCGAATGCCGACGAGCGTGCGCACGCCATCACGGGCTGGCTCGGCGCCGACGCCTACGAGATCGAGCCGCACACCGCCACGTTCAAGCCGGACGGGCCCGGTGTCGTGGTGGTGTGCACCGACGGGCTGTGGAACTACGCGGAGTCCGCGGAGCAGATGGCCGCGGCGCTGCCGTACGACGCTCCCAGCCGGCCCCTGAGCGGCGCCCGCACGCTGGTCACCCACGCCCTCGACGGCGGCGGGCACGACAACGTAACGGTGGCGCTGGTGCCGTTCCCCGCACCCGCGGTGCGGGCAGAATCGGCCTGACCAGCTCAAAACCGAACGAGTCGGGCGCCGGTGAGGCGCCCGGCAGAGGCACCACCGGCCAGGCAGGGCGCGCCGGCTGTGCGTTGCGGCGCGCCCCACGCCACGTACGAGGCCGCACGCACGAGGGACGAAGCGCCGCGCACCACGAGCCATGCACGGCGCGCATCACGCACGACGCACCACGTACGACGCGGCACGGCACGGCACCGATCGACCGGTTACGGCGTCTCAAGGAGCGGAACGGATGGCCAACTTCACCAAGTCCCGTGTGCCACGTTTCTCCGCCGAGGTGTACCAGAACCCGTACCTGCCCGAGGGCGGGCGCGAGGTGCACGCCATCGTCACGGTCACCGCGACCGGGGGCGGCACGACCGGGGGCCGGCCGGTCACCGCGGCGGGCACCGGCGGGCCGGACGCCGGCGTGGTGATCATGGTGGACTGCTCCGGATCGATGGATCATCCGCCGACGAAGATGCGCGGCGCCCGTGAGGCGACGGCCGCCGCCATCGACACCGTGCGCGACGGTGTCGGCTTCGCCGTGGTGGCCGGAACGCACCGGGCCGCCGAGATCTTCCCCGGCGGCGGCCGGCTGGCCGTGGCCGGTGCGGCCACCCGTGCGCAGGCAAAGGATGCGCTGCGGAAGCTGAGCGCCGTCGGTGGCACCGCCATCGGGACCTGGCTGCGGCTGACCGACCGGCTACTGTCGTCCGCCGAGGCCGGCATCCGGCACGCCGTCCTGCTCACCGACGGCCGCAATGAACACGAGTCGCCGCAGGAGCTGCGCGCCGCCCTGGACGCCTGCTTCGGCTCCTTCACCTGCGACGCCCGCGGCGTCGGCACGGACTGGGACGTCAAGGAGGTCACCGGCATCGCCTCGGCGCTGCTCGGCACCGCCGATATCGTCGCCGATCCGGCCGGCCTCGCCGCCGACTTCACACAGATGATGGAGAAGGCGATGGGCAAGGAGATCGCCGATGTCGCTCTGCGGCTGTGGACCCCGCTGGGCGCCGAGACCGTCTTCGTCAAGCAAGTGGCACCCACCGTGGAGGACTTGACGGGCCGGCGCAGGGACTCCGGTCCGCGGTCGGGGGACTATCCGACCGGCTCCTGGGGCGACGAGTTCCGCGACTACCACCTGTGCCTGCGGGTCCCGGCCGCCGCCGTCGGCCAGGAAATGCTGGCCGGCCGCGTCTCGTTGATCACCTCCGCGCCGGACGGCCTCGCCTCGCCCGCCACCCCGCCGCAGCCCCTGTCACAGGGGCTCGTACGGGCCGTGTGGACGGATGATGTGACCGTCTCCACATCGATCAATCCGCAGGTCGCGCACTACACAGGACAGGCGGAACTGGCACACGCCATCCAACAGGGGCTGGATGCGCGCAAGTCGGGCGATATCGACAGTGCCACGGCGAAACTGGGCCGTGCGGTACAGCTCGCCGGTGCCTCGGGGAACGAGGAGACTGCGAAACTGCTTGCGAAGGTGGTGGACGTCGTCGATGCGACGACCGGTACTGTGCGACTGAAGGCGAAGGTCGCCGAAGCGGACGAGATGACTCTTGAGACCCGCTCGACGAAGACCGTTCGCGTGAAGAAATAGCCACGATCAGTACCGAGCAGTACCACCGAAGCAAATCGGTACGGAGGGGGAAGAACCGACATGCCGACCTGCCCGAGCGGCCACCAGTCGGTGGCCGAAGACTGGTGCGAGGTGTGCGGCCAGCGGATGGCGGGCGCTGTCCCCCCGCCGCCCTCCCTGCCTGCAGGTTTTCTGAACACGCCGCCGCCCGGCCAGCCCGGCCCGCCCCCGGGGCAGCCCGGCCCGCCTCCAGGGCAGCCGGGTCCCCCGCCCGGACAGCCCGGTCCGCCGCCCGGTGGTCCCGGCCCCGGCTTCGGTGGCCCCGGCCCCGGCGGTCAGGACGGCCATGGCGGTCAGGGCGGCTATGGCTTCCCGCCCCCCGCACCCGGCCCCGACCCCCAGAGCGGCCAGGGCGGGTACGGCTTCCCGCCGCCCGCACCCGGCCCCCAGGGCGGACCCGGCCCCGGCGCTCCCGGCCCCGGCCCCCAGGGCGGCCACGGCGGGTATGGCTTCCCACCGCCCGCACCCGGCCCCCAGGGTGGACCCGGTCAGCCCGGTCAGCAGCCCGAGACGTGCCCGCAGTGCGGTACTCCGCGTGAGGCGATGGCGCCGTTCTGTGAGGCGTGCCGCTACAACTTCCTCACCAACTCCCCGACGTCCTACGCCCCGCCGCCCGGCGGGCAGCCGGGACCGCAGGGCGGCCAGGGCGGCTACGGCTTCCCGCCGCCGGCACCGGGCCCGCAGGGCGGCCAGGAAGGCTACGGCTTCCCACCGCCGCAGCAGCCCCAGCCCCCGCAGCAGCACGGCATGCCCCCCGGTGGTCCCGGTCAGCCCGGCCCCGGCGGCTTTCCCGACCAGGGGCCCGGCGGCTTTCCTGACCAGGGACCCGGCGCCTTCCAGGGACCCGGCGGCTTCCCTGACCAGGGACCCGGCGGCTTCCCTGACCAGGGACCCGGCGGCTTCCCCGGCCCGCCCCCCGGCATGCCCGGCCCCGGCCCGGCCGGTCAGCCCGGCCCGCCGCCGCAGCAGCAGGGCGGCGACGACTGGACGCTGAATCCGCCGAGCGCCCAGGCCGGCCCCCCGCCGATGGCACCCGCGCCGCCCGGACCGGGCCCGCAGGCCCCGTACGAGCAGCAGCAGCCCGCACCGTTCCCGCCGCAGCAGCCGCAGGCTCCGTACGAACAGCAGCAGCCGCAGGCTCCGTACGAACAGCAGATGCCGCAGGCTCCGTACGAGCAGCAGATGCCGCCGCAGCAGCAGCCCGGACCGGACCAGCAGTGGAACGGCGGCCCCGGCCAGGGGCCCGCGGCGCCGCCGCAGGGTCCGCCGCCGGTCGTCGGCAACGGCTGGGTGGTGGCGATCGCGCCGGACCGCGAGTACTTCATGGCGATGATGGGCCGCAGCGGCCCGGAGGCGGCGGGGCTCAATCTGCCCTCGTACTCCCCCGAGCAGGTACTCCCGCTCGCCAACGGCCAGATCGCGGTCGGCCGTCGCCGGAACAGCACCGGCGAGGCCCCGGACGTCGATCTGGGCAGCGCGCCGGAGGACCCGGGCGTCTCGCACCAGCATGCGCTGCTGGTGCAGCAGCAGGACGGCAGCTGGGCAGTGGTGGACCAGAACTCGACCAACGGCACGACGGTCAACCTCGCCGAGGACCCCATCCAGCCGTATGTGCCGGTACCGCTCCATGAGGGCGACCGGGTGCATGTCGGTGCGTGGACGACGATGACCGTCCGCCGCGGCTGACCGGCCACCGACCGCGAAGCGGCCCCGGGGGCGTGATCAACCGGTCACGCCCCGGCCGCATTTCCGGCCGTCGCCGGCCTCTCCGTCCTACGACCGAAGTCCTCGGCCGGGACGTCTGCCACCATGGACGGGTGAACAAGATTCCACGCGGCACGCTTGAGGAGCAGACCTTCTACGAACAGGTCGGTGGCGAGGAGACCTTCCGGCGCCTGGTGCACCGCTTCTACCAGGGAGTCGCCGAGGACCCGCTGCTGCGGCCGATGTACCCGGAGGAGGACCTGGGCCCTGCCGAGGAGCGGCTCGCGCTCTTCCTCATGCAGTACTGGGGCGGCCCCCGTACGTACAGCGACGGGCGCGGACACCCCCGGCTGCGGATGCGGCACGCCCCCTTCACCGTCGACCGGGCCGCCCACGACGCGTGGCTGCGCCACATGCGGGACGCGGTGGACTCCCTCGGCCTGTCCGAGGCACACGAGACGCAGCTGTGGGACTACCTCACGTACGCGGCCGCCACGATGATCAACGCCGCGGACTGAGAAACGCGTCACACCGGGCCGGCCTCCGTACGGAACCGGTCCGGCCGAGGCCCGTTCCAGCTCACCCGGCAGCGGGCGACGGCCCTTCCGGAGAGAGCGGCCCGTCTTCGCGCGGAGCGACCCGGCGGCACGGTCGCCGGGCCGCAGCCCGGCACGGTGCACCCACGTCCTGCGGCAACCGCCTCGTCAGGCGGGCGTCACCGTGAGCCCCGACAGCCCGGTCAGCCCTGCCGGGCCCCCGGTCCGTACGGCGATCGACCCGTACGGGGTGCTCAACCGCAGCCAGCCGCCCGCGGACAGCAGGCTCAGCGGCTGGGGCTGCGGTGCACGGCCGGCGGCTCCGGGAGCCGTACCGCCCCCCACGAGCGCACCGGCCCGCACCGGCCGCAGAAAGCCCAGCGACTGCGCGGCATGGGCGGCGCGCAGCGGAAGAGGGGTGTCGCCGAGGGTGCGCGACCAGATCTCCCGGCCGATACGGTCCCGTTCGCTGCGGGTGCGGTGCTGCGGCGGCGACGCCTCGTCCCGGGCGCGGAATTCGGCGACCGCGGCGGCCACCGCACGCACCAGCTGCTCGGGCGCGGGCAGTCCCGGCACCCGCTGCCAGCCGCCGCGCGGGGGCAGCAGCCCGGTCCACGGCGGGCCGGTGACGGAGGCGGGCACGGTCAGCTCGTCCGCCGACTCCGCGATGCCTTCGAGGAGTTCACCGGCGGAGACCGTCCGGTCCAGGGCGGTGTCGTCGGCGAGCCGGGCGGTGCGGATCGCCAGCACCTCGAAGGACGGCGGGCGGCCGAAGACGGCGAGCACGCCGCCGCCGGCCTGGAGGCGTACCGCGGCGGCCTTGTCGTAGTGGATCAGCCGGGCGAGGAAGGCGGCGAGGTCCGCCGCCTCCCCCGCGTCGGCCAGTTGCAGCGCCGTCATACCGCGACGGCCCCCTCCTGGTGCGACGCGTCCGCCAGATACTCCTTGAGGATCGCCTTCTCCTCCGCGGTGATGCGGCGGGGGCGCTCCTCGGCGAAGTTGAACGGGACGACGACGGTCGAGGCCCGCAGGTAGAGGGTGTCCTCGTCCTTGACCTCGTAGCCGACCGTCATCGACGCCGCGCTGATCTTCGTCACCCACAACTCGATGGTCACCGGGGCGGGCCGGTGCACCAACGGCCGCACATAGTCGATCTCGTGCCGGGCGACGACCGAGCCGCCCGTGAACGACGGGCTGCCGTCCCCGGGCGCCAGACCACGCATGAAGTCGATCCGCGCCTCCTCGAGGTAACGGACGAACACCGCGTTGTTGACATGGCCGAACGCATCCATGTCCGACCAGCGCAGGGGGCAGGAGTAGAGGTGACGCATGCCGGTCAGCCCCGGGTGAGCTTCTTGTACGTGGCGCGGTGCGGGCGGGCCGCATCCGCACCGAGGCGCTCGACCTTGTTCTTCTCGTACGAATCGAAGTTGCCCTCGAACCAGAACCACCTGGATTCGCCCTCGTACGCCAGGATGTGGGTGGCGACGCGGTCGAGGAACCAGCGGTCGTGGGAGACGACCACGGCGCAGCCCGGGAACTCCAGGAGCGCGTTCTCCAGCGAGGACAGGGTCTCGACGTCGAGGTCGTTGGTCGGCTCGTCGAGGAGCAGCAGGTTGCCGCCCTGCTTGAGGGTGAGCGCCAGGTTGAGGCGGTTGCGCTCACCGCCGGAGAGCACACCGGCCGGCTTCTGCTGGTCCGGGCCCTTGAAGCCGAAGGCGCTCACGTAGGCGCGCGAGGGCATCTCGACCTGGCCGACGTTGATGTAGTCCAGCTCGTCGGAGACCACGGCCCACAGGGTCTTCTTGGGGTCGATGTTCTCTCGGCTCTGGTCGACGTAGGAGATCTTGACGGTCTCGCCGACCTTGATGTCGCCGGAGTCGGGGGTCTCCAGGCCCTGGAGCATCTTGAACAGCGTGGTCTTGCCGGCGCCGTTCGGGCCGATGACGCCGACGATGCCGTTACGCGGCAGCGTGAAGCTCAGGTTCTCGATCAGGACCTTCTCGCCGAAGGCCTTGTTGAGCTTGTCGACCTCGACGACGACACTGCCCAGGCGCGGGCCCGGCGGGATCTGGATCTCCTCGAAGTCCAGCTTCCGCATCTTGTCGGCCTCGGCGGCCATTTCCTCGTAACGGGCAAGGCGCGACTTGGACTTGGCCTGCCGCCCCTTGGCGTTGGAGCGGACCCACTCCAGCTCGTCCTTCAGACGCTTGGCACGCTTGGCGTCCTTCTGGCCCTCGACCTTGAGGCGGGAAGCCTTCTTGTCGAGGTACGTGGAGTAGTTGCCCTCGTAGGGGTGCAGGCGGCCGCGGTCGACCTCGCAGATCCACTGGGCGACGTGGTCGAGGAAGTACCGGTCGTGGGTGACGGCGACGACGGTGCCGGGGTACTTGGCGAGGTGCTGCTCCAGCCACTGCACGGACTCGGCGTCCAGGTGGTTGGTGGGCTCGTCGAGCAGCAGCAGGTCGGGGGACTCCAGCAGCAGCTTGCACAGCGCGACGCGGCGGCGCTCACCACCGGAGAGGGTGGTGACCGGCCAGTCGCCGGGCGGGCAGCCGAGCGCGTCCATGGCCTGCTCGAGCTGGGTGTCCAGGTCCCACGCGTTGGCGTGGTCGAGGTCCTCCTGGAGCTTGCCCATCTCCTCCATCAGCGCGTCGGAGTAGTCGGTCGCCATGAGCTCGGCGACCTCGTTGAAGCGGTGGAGCTTGCCCATGATCTCGGCGGCGCCGTCCTGCACGTTCTGCAGCACCGTCTTGGACTCGTCCAGCGGCGGCTCCTGCAGGAGCATGCCGACGGTGTAGCCCGGGGAGATGAACGCGTCACCGTTCGACGGCTGCTCAAGACCAGCCATGATCTTCAGCACCGTGGACTTACCGGCGCCGTTGGGACCCACGACACCGATCTTTGCGCCGGGCAGGAAGCTCAGCGTCACGTCATCGAGGATGACCTTGTCGCCGTGCGCCTTGCGCGCCTTGCGCATCGTGTAGATGTACTCAGCCAAGAGAAACCGTCCGGCAGATTGGATCGATCAGGGTCTGTGCGGCACCGCCCCCGGGCCATTGTGCGCCGTGACCGAGGGAGGGCAGATACACCCCATCTTGCCGTACGGCTGCGCTCTGGCGGAAACGAGTAGGTCAGAGCGCCCCTGCTCAGCACTGACCTGCTACGACACGGTGTCCGCTCGGTCGCCCTCCGTCAGCGTCGGTCGCCGGCGGGCGGGCCTTTCTTCTTTGTCCGCCGTCCGCCCCCTGGGCCGCTCCTTCCCCCGGGGGAAGGAGCGGCGCCGAGGCGGCGGACGCCAGCGGCCCCGGAGCGTCGCTGCGCTCCGGGGCCTTGGGTTACTCGATCGACTGCCGCCCGCTCACCGTGAGGTCACCGAGCGGCCGCCGATATTCACTGCGCGCCGGGTCTCACCGGCTCCGGCCAGGTATCACCGGACGCCGGGTTCCGCCGGGTGCCCGGTGTCACTGGGCGGGGGTGCCGGCCTTCTTCTTGCGGAGGAAGAACACCGCGCCGCCGCCGACCACGACGAGGACAACCGCGACGCCCGCGATCATCGGGGTGGCGTTGCTGGAACCGGTCTCGGCGAGGTCGCCGCCCTTGTCGCCGCCCGTGCTGCCGCCGACCGAGGCCGGGCTGGGCTGGCTGGAGGGCTTGCCGCCGCCGCTGCCGGCGGTCTTGCAGTCCAGGACCCCGGAGAAGGTCTTCTTGAAGCCGCCCTCACCCTTGATCGTGATGTTGTACGGCTGGTCCTCGGCCACCGGGACGGTCACGGTCTGCGACTTGCCCGGGGCGATCTCGTAGTCCTTGCCGGAGAGCTGGAAGCGGAAGGCCTCATCGCCCTTGTTGGCCGCCGTGACATCCACGCCGCCCTTGGCGCAGTTCTTCTCGGCGGTGATCGCCGGGATGGCACCCTGCTTCTTCCAGGAGACCGTGGCGGCCGCGGAGACCGTGGACTCGCTGGAGCCGGCCAGGATCTGGGTCTGGCTCTTGGCGTGCTCACCGATGCCGGTGAAGGCACGGCCGACCGGGACCTTGGTGGCGGCCTGCGCGGTCAGCGAGGTGCTGCCGTCGGCGGCGCCCTTGGGCACGTCGAAGAACAGCTGGGTGCCGTCGGCGGCGCTGGTGACCGGCTTGCCGTCCTTGCCGACGACCTTCACACCGGCCGGCACACCGGCGGCCGGGGAGACCGTGACGCTGTCGGCGTTGGTGTGCACGGTGACCGGGCCGAGCTTGCTGCCGGACTTGCCGGAGACAGCCGGCGGGTCCAGCGTCAGCGACGCCTTGGGCTCGCCGACGTTCTGCGCGTTCTTCTCCAGGTACGCGGCGAGCTTCTCGGCCGCCGGGTCGACCGCGTCCACCTTGGCGTGGTCGGAGAAGCGCCAGATCGCGACCTGGGTACCGGCCGCGGCGGTCTTCTCGGTGAGGTTACCGGCGCCCGACTTGGAGGCGAGCGCGGCCAGGTCGTTCACCTGCGGGTACGAGTTCTGCAGAATCCAACGGATCTTGCCCGCGTCCCCGTTGTTGTGCAGCGACGAGGCGCTCCAGGGCACTTCCTGGTACTTCGCCTGTTGCTGCGTCGGGTTGTGGATGTCGATGCAGTACGTCTGGAGCGTGCCGCCGTTGTCGACCGCCATCTCGAAGAGGCCGGCGCCTACGCGCTGGTCCCCTCCGTCGTTGTGCACGACCGCCTGGTCGAAGGTCTTCAGACCGCCCAGCGTGGCGGTGGCACCCCCATGCGTGGGGGTGGTCTCGTCCGCCGCGGCAGTTCCCGCGGTGGCTATCGCACCCGCCGCGACCAGGCCCGAGGCCAAGACCGCGGCGGCAAGGCGAGCTGCGCCCCGCCTCTTCATCGAAAGCATGAAATTCCCCTCTGGGCGAGGCGGGAGAGTGGGAGAGGATGCCTCGCCGGAAAGATCCCAAGAACTCAACAGCCGAACAGGTCAGCCCCCGTGAGTACTTGTCGGATCTTATGGAGCAGGTGCATCAGGGTCCCCAGTAATGGCATCCCATAAGCGATCCGAATCGTAATCGTTACCGGCAGCGGGCACCCTGACCTGGCATTATCGACAAATCCCCGGGATGTTTCAGGACACAGCGGCCTTCCGGGGCGAATGGGTTGCCCGTGAGGTCGGCGGAATGGCGGCGTCCAGGGGCTCGGCCGGTGGCGAAATCGCGGCGGTCGCCGTTCTCTTGGCGCCGGCCGACCTCTTGGCAGGGGTCCGCAGCCCAGCCTGTTCCGACGCCTCCGCGGGCGTCGGAACCCGGGCCTGTGTGGGTACCTCCGCAGGTGTGGGTGGCTCAGCAGGTGTGGGTGGCGTCCCGGCCGGCGGCGCTTCCCGTGTTGTCTGCGACCCGACGGCGCTCGGCGGTGTCCGGCCGGCGGGCAACATCCCCTCCCCGGCCTCTTGTTGTTCCGGTCCCCCTTGTCGCGACGGTCGTGAGGGGTGCGGTGACGGGGACGGTCCGTGGTCCGCTTCCGTACGCGCCGGCCGGGCGGCTCTCCGGAACGCGGCGGTGCCGCGCGCGAGATCGTGGCCGATCGCGACGGCGTCGACCTCCGCCGAGAACCAGCGCTGCCCGCCCCGTTCAGGAGACTGCTCCCCTTCCCGCAGCCGCAAGCGCCCCTGGACGACGAGCGGTTCCCCCACCGCCACCGAGGCCGCGACATTGTCGGCGAGCGCACGCCACGACCGGACCGTATAGAAACTCGTCCCCCCGTCGGTCCACCGCTCCTGCGCCCTGTCCCACCGACGGGACGTCGCGGCCAGCCGGAACCTCGCCACCGTCACCCCCGCCGTCGTCTGCCGGTGCTCCACCGCTGTCGCGGCATTCCCCACCAGCGTCACCATCGTGTCGTGCACGGAACATGCCTCCCCCGCGTCATGCGCTCGCTCCCGTCCTGTGCCGCTCGCGCTGCGTTGACCTCATGCTGCACGGCTGCGGCGGGCGCCGCGGCGGCTTGTGGACGGGTGGCCGGCTGTGGACAACCCGGCCACCCGGGAGAGGGAATCCGCCGTCACGCGCCCACCCGTCAGGAGCCCGACGCCACCGCGTACTGCTCCCGTACCTCGCGATAGCGCAACAGCTCGGCGGCGACCGGTTCCAGGACGCGCGCCCGTCCGCACCCGGCCGCCGCACTCCGCAGCCGCCGCTCGGCGTCCTGCCCGTAGCGCCTGGCCGGGCCGCGTGCCACCACCCGGCACAGCCACGCCAGCGCCGGCCCGCCCACCGAACCGAGAAGGGCCGGCAGCAGCCCGGAGACCCAACCCGCCGCGTCGCCCGCGCCCGTGACCGCCGCCAGCAACCAGAGCAAACCGACGACTTGGAGTACGGACAGCAGCCCCTGCAGCCAGGCGGCAACCGTCCACCACCGCGGTTTCACGGCCGGCCCGCCCCGCAGCGGCTCCTCGGCATCCGCGGCCACCTTGTCCAACGCCTCCGGCAGCCCGTAGGCGCCCCGGTCCGCCGCCTCCCGCACCGCCTGGGCCCAGGGCGCCGGCAAGCCGTGCGCCGCCTCACCGGCCACGGTGCGTACGGCCTGCTCCACCACGGGCCGCGCCGCCGCCCGTCCGTCGACCGCCGGCCCACCTCCCTCACCGGCCCCGGTACCGACCGGCGGCAGATGCCCGGACACCCCCTGCCGCCCGGCAAAACTCCGCCGCAGGCCGCCGCGCCACGGAGCGGCCCGACCGGCACTGGACTGAACGGCACCGGACTGACCAGTACCGGCCCTCCCCGCATCGGTCCCGCCGGTACCGGTGGTCCTGCCGGTACCAGTGGTCCGCCCCGTACCTGTGGTCCGCCCTGCCTCGCCGCGTCCCGCGCAGAACTGTCCCGTGGCGGCCCGTCCGCCGTCGCCCCGTCCCGCTCCCGTCCGCCCCGTACGGGCCCGCCGCGCACCGGCCCGTCCACCATCCGTCCTCCGGGCGCCCGTCGGCTCTCCCCCGAACGCCCCGGTGCCCGTCGTCTCCACCCCGGAGCCGCGGGTCCCCCACCGGCTCCCCCGCCACCCCCGCATCCGCGCCCACGGTGACCCGCACGCCCGCTCCGCATACCGCAGCCAATCGCGCTCCGCCGTACGCCCGGTGGCCACCGCCCCGACCGCCTCCGCCAGCCGGTCGTCGAACTCCGCCCGGGCCCCTTCGGTCAGCCCGACCGGGCTCTGCGCCACATAGACCGACCGCAACCGCTCGGCCGCCGCATCCACATCCGCCGCCAGCCGCCGGTCCGCCGCGCCCCGCTCCACGACGAACTGGCCGAGCGCCTCCCGCAGTTCGCCCACCCCCCTGCCCGTCGCGGCGGACAGCGCGAGCACCGCCGCCCCGGGCTCCCCGTGCTCGCCGAGCGCCAGCCCGTCCTCGTCCAGCAGCCGGCGCAGATCGTCCACCACCTGGTCGGCGGCGTCCCCGGGCAGCCGGTCCACCTGGTTGAGGACGACGAACATGACCTCGGCGTAGCCCGCCAACGGCCGCAGATACCGCTCGTGCAGCACCGCATCCGCGTACTTCTCCGGATCCACCACCCAGATCACCGCGTCCACCAGCTCCAGCATCCGGTCCACCTGAGCGCGGTGCTCGGTGGCCGAGGAGTCGTGGTCGGGCAGGTCGATCAGGATGAGTCCGTGCAGTTCGGAGCTGCCGTCCGCCGGTGCGTGCCGCCGGTGCGCGGGCACGCCCAGCCGGTGCAGCAGCCCCTCAGCGCCCTCCCGGCTGCCCGGCCAGACACAGGCCACCGGCTCCGCGGTCGTCGGCCGCCGCGGCCCGGCCTGTGAACGGTTCGCCCCGGCCAGCGCGTTGAACAGCGACGACTTACCGCTGCCGGTCGCCCCCGCGATGGCGACGACGGTGTGCTCACCGGACAGCCGGTAGCGCTCGTCGGCCGTCTCCAGCACCCGCCCGGCTCCCTCCAGGGCCCGCCCGTCCAGCCGGGTCCGGGACAGCGCGATCAACTCGCGCAAGGCATCCAGCCGTCCGCGCAGCCCGCCTCCCACGCCCCGGCGCCCGCCGTCCGCGACCCACCGGTACGCGCCCCCGCTCCCGCCCGCACCCGCCGGCGAACGCGGCGGAATCATCGCCTCACCACGGGAGTCGGCACGTGACGCGCCGTACGCCCGCGCGCCTGACCCGACGTGGGCCCCGCCCGACGCCACACCCGTCACCACAGGCGTCGCCGCCCGCTCCTCGCCCACTGCCTGCCGCACCACCGACCGTGGCACACCCCCGCCCCGCGCCCGCCGCGCAATCAACCCGTCGTCCCACGCCCCACCCGCCACCACCGCCCGTACGACCGACTCCGCCCCCACGTCCGTCTCCCGCTCCCCCACGGGCTCCACGAGCTCCCCGGCCCCTCCGTCCTCCGCAAGTCCTACGGACCCCACCGGCACCTCACACACCGCCGACATCACGCCCTCCGCCGACGTCACACACACCACCGGCCTCTCACCGGCCTCCCCACCCCCCGCTTCACGCCCCTTCCCCACACCCTCCCCGGAACCAGCAGCCACCTCGGAAACGCTCACCCCGACACCTCCTCCTTCTCCATCGCTCTCTGCCGCTCGTCCTCGTTCCGCTTCTGCTTCTGCTTCCGCTTCGCCGGCTCCTCCTGTTTCTCCCGCTGCAATACGGACAGCGCGGCGATCAGCTCCGCCTGTTGGTCCAGTGGCACGGTGAGCTGGTCCAGCGGTGCCAGCCGTCGCTCGCGCTCACCGTCCAGGGCGCGCTCCACGTACGTGGCCAACAGCCGGGCACCCCGCTCACAGAGCCGCAGCGCGGTCTGGGCCCCCAAGAGATCGGCGAGGTTCTCGCCCGCCGTACGGGCCCGGCGACCGCCGAGCAGGGCGGTGGCCAACAGCGCCGCCGACTCCTCCGGCTCCACCGACCCCGCCCGTTCACCGGCCTGCCCGGCTCGCGCCTCACGGGTCTCCTCCTCGGCCAGCTCCTCCAGACAGCGCCGCCAGCGCCGGACGATCACGCCGAGCCGTCCGCCCGCGCCCGCGGCGGACGACAGCGAGACCTCGGCCGCCGCGGGATCGCGCCGCCAGGCTTCCGCGGCCCGCTCGTCGGCCTCCTCCACGGCGCAGGTCAGCAGCGAGGTGAGCCCATGGGTCAGCGCGTCGAGCAGCTCGTCCGAGTGGCCGTCGAGCCCATGGTCACGCCAGTGGGCCCGTGCGTCCCCGGACAGCACCTCACCCGCCGCGACCTCCTGCCGTACCCGCTCCGCGGCACGCTCGTACGCCTCCTCGACCCGGCCGGCCAGCCGCAGCGCCGCGGCGTGCTGAGCGGCGGCGGCCCCGGCCAGCGCGGGCAGCCGGCTGCGCAGCGAAGCGATCACCCCGGCGGCCGTTCGGTCCGCGGCGGCGGCGCGGGCCACGGGGTCCTGGGCATGCCGCTCCAGCCAGTCCCGCAGCGCCGCCACGGCCGTGGCGGGCAGCAGCCCGCTCCCGCCGCCGGCCGACTCGGGCAGCTCGGGAATGGTGAACCGCGGGACGTGGCCGAGACCGGCCCGCTGGAGAAGTTCCGCGTACCGCCCGGAAATGTCCGTGGCGATCTGATGCGGCACCCGGTCCAGCACGGTCACCAGCGTGACGTCGTACTCCTTGGCCGTACGCAGCAGATGCCAGGGCACCGCATCCGCGTACCGGGCAGCCGTCGTGACCAGCACCCATACATCCGCCGCACAGATCAGCTCCGCGGCCAGCTCCCGGTTCCGCGCGACCAGCGAATCGATGTCCGGGGCATCCAGCAACGCCAGCCCACTGGGCAGCGCCCGATCCGTCTCGATCCGCACCGTGAGCAACCCCGGCTCGCCGCCGCTCCCCGCCGCGCCCGCACCCGGGCCGCCGCCCAGGCCTACGCCGCTGCCACCCCCCACACCGTCGTACGCCGCACCGTCTTCGGTCCCGTAGCCATCACCGCCCGCACCGACACCGGCCTCCCGCCCCCCGACCGCATAGCCATAGCCATACGCCGCGCCCTGCTCACCACGCTCCTGTTCCTCCCGCCGCGGCCCCGGGCCATGCGCCGTACGGGACCCATGGGCCACCCGCACTCCCTGCCCGCCGGCCGCCCCGCGCGCACCGCCGGGCGCCACCCCGCCCACGCCGTGCACCCCGTAGTCACCCCGGCCCAGGCCGTCACCCGCCGCGTACTCGCTCTCACCGCCGTCGTCCTGCTCAGGGACCCACACCCGGGCGAGCTGCGGCAGGACACGTGGTCCGGCGAACCAGTGGAGATCATCGGGATGACAGACCAGCACCGGTGTACGCGTCGTCGGCCGCAACACCCCCGCCGCCGAGATCCGCCGCCCCACCAGCGAATTCACCAGCGTGGACTTGCCCGCCCCGGTCGATCCGCCGATCACTGCGAGCAGTGGGGCCTGAGGGGAGCGCAGGCGGGGAATCACATAGTCGTCGAGTTGGGCGAGGAGCTCGGCCCGGTTGCGCCGGGCCCGGGCAGCGCCCCGAAGTGGCAGTGGAAAGCGTGCGGCGTCGACGCGGTCGCGCAGAACGGACAGTGCGTCGATCAGCCGGGGTCGTACGTCCAAGGTCGCCACATGTGCAGAATGCCCAATTTCGTTGGGTTTTTGAAGCGTATAACCCCTTGTGCGCGCCGCGAGAACCCCCACAGAACGGGATGAGTGATGCATAGGACGTTCGCGACAAGTGAGGTACAGGCATAACGAGTGCACAACACCCGCCGCACGAGACGCCAAAAGCGGTGCAGGATTCGTACCTGCCTGCGATTATCGGGACCGCTTCACCGAACCTCCACAACGTGCCACGGAGGTGAAGCAACCGGGACGAGGCACCCGGACCTCTATCCTTGTCCGCGGTCCGTGATCCACGTCCACACCCGGCCCCCGTAGCTCAGTGGATAGAGCAGGTGCCTTCTAAGCACTTGGCCGCAGGTTCGAGTCCTGCCGGGGGCGCTTTTCAAGACCCTTCCTTCGGGAGGGTCTTTTTGCTGGTCAGAGGCCATTTCTTGACCTGGGAGCTCTTGTTGCGGAGCGGGCCGGATCAGCCGGGACTGTCCGGCTGGAACCCGTCCGGGGCGGGTTTTGGCGGCTGTTCTTCCCGAAAACGTCCCGAAGTTTTGGTGTGCCCGCTGGCTTTGCGCGCCCGGCTCACCGGGGACCGGGGGAGTCGCTTCGGGCCCCGAGACAACGGGACAGCACGCATCGGCTGCGTCTCTGCCCCTTCTCCTCGCCTGAACGACGTACGGACATAGCGGTAGGGCCCGGCCGTAGCCGGGCCCTACCGAAAAGAAGCGCACTGTCGCCGCCACGACCAGTGTCCGGCGCTCGGAACAAGAGGCACGAGCCGCGATCAGCGTGCGCGGCCCGGCGCCCTGGGAGGAACTGGAAGGGGTAAGTCCAAAGGGCCTGATGCCAGCGAGCGGTCGCGGTGATATGACGGCCCTGGCGTTACGCAGCGGCGTCCGCTGCGGTGTGACGCAACGGCGGCGGCGAAGGGGGCGTTGCGGGTGGCACACGCGTGGCCACGGCCGGAGATCACGCGGTCCCTGATGGCTTGCTCAGGGGCAGTTGAACCTCGGCTGCCTTCTCCGGCTGACGGTGGCGATGCCGGCCGCGACGTGGCCGACGGGAAGCGCGGAGCCTACCGCCAGTTCGCCCGGGGTTGCGGTGCGTCGGCGCGGCCTGAGCCGCTGCAGGGCGGGTGCCACCACAGCACACGAGGAAGGCCCCACCGTCACCCCCTGCCGGAAGTGCCAGTCCGTGCGGAGCAGCCTGTGGGCTGCGCGAAGTCCTCGTCCGGGAGTTCGCCGGCCGCCGTGCGCAACGCCGTCCAAGAGCGTGAGAAGAGATCCACATCGGCAAGGTAGTGCGGTGCCGCAATGGCGGACAAGCACATGGTGGGCGGTCGGCCGTGCAACCAGACGGTCGGCTCGTGTCAGAGGCGGGTGAGGAGGCGTTCGGTGGGGTTCGCAAAAGAGGCCGGAGAATTCGGCGGCGTGCCGGACGCGGTAGCGGACGGTGTTGGCCTTCTGCAGGGAAGGGCTGAGCCGCCTACTGGTGCTTTCACGCTACGCGCGAGCACCAGCGCCTCTCCCCCACACCCGACCAGCAGGACTACGACCTGACTGCTTGATCACAATCTGCACCCGAAACGAGCCGCACCCAAAAGATATCGGCCCCCAAACCGCTCGGGAGCGGTTTGGGGGCCGGGCTAGTGGGTGCTGATTGTTGCCGGATCAGTCCTCGGCGGTCTTACGGCGGCGCATCCACCAGATCAGGGCGGCGCCGGCTGCGGCGAGCGCGGCTGCGATGCCCGTGATCAGGCCGACTGGGGTGTTGGATCCGGTGTTCGGGAGGCTTCCGTCCGGGGCCTTCGGCGGTACGGACGGGTGCTCACCGCCGCCGGTCGGCGGGGTGCTGGGTGCCGGTGTGTGGGTGGTCGGCTGGGTGGAAGGGTCCTTCGTCGGCGTCGGCGTCGGGGTGGGGTCCGGCTGGCCGCCGTCCGGGAGCCGGCCGGAGCCGTTGCCGCCGAGGTAGGCGGTCTCGGTGTTGCGGTAGGACGTCTCCGCGCGCACGGACGTCTTGGTGGTGGTGTCCAGGCGCGGGTGCTCGATCTGGAAGCGAATCCGGCTGATCTTCCGCTCGGGCTGCTTGGAGAAGTCCACGCCGCCCATGATGCAGATCTTCTGCTGCCCGTTGTACTCGCACGGGTAGCTGTAGTCGCCCTTGGTGAATGACTTCACGTAATCGTCGTAGGTCTGGCGCGGGGTCCAGTTCTTGTTGGCATCCCGCAGCGGCCACCGCTTGACGGTGTTGCTGTTGATGATCGGGTGGAAGTCGGAGGGGCGGTCCTTGTCCTGCTGACGGATGTACTCCGCGGCCACGCGGGACTTGTAGACGCGCCGCAGGTCCTTGTACTCGGGAGAGCTGTTCACCTTCTTCTCGACGTCCGGGAGGATGTACTGGTTAACCAGTCGCTGGGAGGTCTGGACCTGAGCTTTGGTCAGGTCGCACTTGCCGTTGGGGCTGGGCGTGGTGAAGTCGATCGGCGCGGACTTGACCTTGAGCGGTGCGTCCAGGATGTAGATGCCGTTCTCGTCCACGCGGACCTTGGCCGGCTTGGGCACGATCCAGTTCCGTATGGAGTGCCCGCAGGGCAATCCCGCAGCCCGCATGGCGTCCCAGTACTTCTTGCCGGGGTCCTTGCGGGGGTCCATGTCGCGGGCGTAGTCGTGCTTCATCTGAAGGTCGGCCTGGAGCAGGACACGGCCGGCGTCGGTCTTCCCGAACGTCGGGTCCATGATCTTGTCGGGCTGGTCCGGGTTGAGGTTGACCCAGAACTTGTCCGGCGTGAGCGCGAGCCAGGTGAACATGGCGTCGGAGGCGAGCCGGAGCTTGGCCTGTCCGCCGTAGCCGGGCGTGTTGTCCTCGTCGGGCATGTAGCCGGCCTTGAAGGAGTAGTCCAGGCCCTTGCCCTTGACCGGGTTGCCGACGTACTGGAGTTCCAGGGTGGAGAAATCCACGCCCCCGGGGCCGCGTCCAAGAGCGCTGCGTGTGTTGGCGCGAATGTACTCGCGCTGGTACTGCTTGGCTTCCTTGAAGGTCTTGCCGGAGTCGAACGCCGCGCTGTTGATCGGCCCCATGGACCCCTTGTTCGGGTTGGGGTTCATCACCGGGTAAGAGCGGGTGTACTTGGTCTGCTTGAAGACGCCCTTGCCAGTGGCCTGACGCTGGTAGATGCGGACCGGGTTGCCGGCCCGTCCGGGCTCAGCCTGGAGGGCCTTGTTCAGATCACGGTAGTTGGTACGCGTGGCGTTATTGATCTTCTCGCCGGCGTACATGACGAGTTTGTTCTTCGTGAAGTCCTTCTTCGGATCCACCGGATCCTTGTGCCGCAGGATGATCTCGTCGGCCTTGTACTGGTGGCGCCGGTACTTGCCGTCGGACTTGAACTCGCCGAACTGGCCCTTGTTCTGGTTGTAGGCGTCGTACTTGCGGCGGGCGACGAGCTTGCCGTCCTTGTCGCGGATCTCGACGGTGACTTCACACAACCAGTCCGGACCGACCATGTTGAAGTCCTTGACGGTCTTGCGTTCGAAAGCCGAGCCCTTGTGGTTGTTCTGCTGGTTGGTGATGTACTTGTTTTTCAGCCAGCGCTTGAAGTCCTTCGTGGGGCGACTGGCGGTCACCTGGTTCCGCTTGTGGCGGGCGTAGATCGCCATCGCCTTGTCGTCCGCGTCGCCGGACTTGGCGTACTTGGCGTCCCAGTCGGCGATTTCCTTGTCGAGAGACTTCTTGTCGGTGCCCTTGATCTGGGCCTTCTGCTGCGGCGTGGGAGGCGGAAGCGCGTCGAATCCCTTGGCGTCGTGACCGAAGAAGTACTCCTCGGGCAGGCCCTGGTGAACGTCGTACTGGCCGCTTCCGGGCGCTCCGGAGTTCGCCGGGGTGCGCGGGAACTTCTTGCCCAGATGCATCTCGTCGCAGCGCTTGCCGGTAGTGAAGTGGGCGGTGTTCCCGGGTGCGGCGAAGCCGGCTCCGGTCAGGCCGGGAAGGCTGGTCACCATGATGCCCGCACCGGCCAGGACCGCGAGGGCCTTGGGCAGGCGGGATCGTGTGCGTACGCGTAAGTGAGTGATCACGTATGTCCCTGCTTTGGGGGCTCTCGGGACAGGTGGTCGGGCGGTGCGGGCCCCCGTGACATGCCACCGCCAACCCCCCAGAGTAGAGGCACAACTGTCGGATCGCACAACGGATACCGGCTGCAGCATGTTCCAACTCGCCTATTACTGCGGGCAGTTCCCTCGCAGCAGGACCAGTTGCTTACAGTGACATCTATGAGCGACCGCATAGACCACGGCAGCGACCCACGGCAGCACCCGGAGCTGCTGGCGTGGCTGAACGAGCGAGCAGCCACGTTCGAGCGCTGGTCCCAGAGCACCGGCATCGTCGAAGACCTGGACTTCAGCGATGCGTCACTGGAGACGCTGGAAGACCTCGTACGGTCCCGGTACGAGACGCATGAGCAGGTATCGGAGGCCAGGACCGGCGAGTTCATTCAAGGCGCGGTGTGGTACATCGGTGAGCTTCTGCGTCAGCGTTTCGGCATGGTATGGGGCTACGAGCCGTGCCGCCCCGTCGAAGGCACCTCGCCGGCACTGTTCACCGAGCCCGGCGAGTGGGTGACAGAGACCCCGTTCGTGGTCGCCCCAGCGAAACTTCCCGACCACGATGGTGAAGCGTGGTACCCGATGGGCTCGCTGCTCTCCCTGTACGTGGGAGAGGACGACTACGGCCACCCGGTGGAAGAACACCTGCTGGACATGATCGGCACTATCGAAGACGAGATCGACGACGAATACAACGACTGAGCACAGCACGCACACAGAAGGACTCCTCACCGGATTGGGCGATGAGGGGCCCTTCCCGTGTGGGCCGCGCCCAGCGAAACGGCGTCGCGCCTCTCGAACCGGGCCGGCCCTCGCGGCCGAGCCGCTGTCGGGCCGACGCGTACTCGTCCTGGGCGGCACCCACCCGAACGCCGCCGCCACGCGCACCCGCATCGTCGATTTGGGCGGGGCCGCAGCGATCAACCTGTCCGCCGGCGTCACCGACGTGGCCCTCCTCGCAGGCGGTGAAGCAGACCGCCGTATGCGCCGCGTCGACGCCCTGGAGATCCCCACCTACACCGACGAGTGGCTCGACGCCCCTGCCATCGCACGCGTCCCGCACCCGGGCCCCGGACGGCAGGGCCCGCTCGTCCTGCCGCGCGGCGGCGTCGTCGACCTGCCGAACCAGGCGCGTTCATCCCTCTGGCAGCTCACCGCCTCGTGGGCGCAGCAGACCACCTGTGAGGCCGTCCTCGAGACCTGTTCGTCCTCGTCGACGAGGACGAACAGGTCTCCCGCGACGAGGACTTCATCTTCTACGGTGCGCCGGAAAGCCCTGACGGCACGCTGCGTCTGCCGGCCGACGGACCGACCGAACAGACCATCACCGCCGACCTCACCGCGCTTGCGCCCTCGGTCCGCAAGGTCGTGATCGCGGCCGCCCTCGACGGCGCTCCCACCGTCGACGAGGTCGGCGCGATCCAGGTCACCGCGGGGCGCGACAACAGCGCCCGCCCTCTCGCTCAGCCCGCCCTCGACGCAGCGACCACCCAGCGCACCATGCTCCTGGCGGAGAGGTGCCGCAGAGGTCCCGTCTGGCGCCTCCGGGTCATCGGACAGGGCTACGACGACGGCCTCGACGGTCTCGTACGCGGATACGGAGTCGATGTCGAGGAGTGACCGCGGCCCGTCCCCCCCAGGACGGGGCCATGCGCGCGGGTCACCGCGCGCGACGCGGTGGAGGTGGGGGCCGGGGCGGCGCAGCAGCCACTGGCTTCGGCCTGGTTCGCCTCGGGCTCGTCGAGGAGGCTCGCGGCGCCGCACACATCGGTCTCCCGGAAGGTCAACTCGGCTCGTTTGGCGGCCTCGTGGTGGCGGTGGCCTCGGGTGTCAGCGTGCTTCGGCGGTGTTGGGGGGCGTTGGGGCGACTGGGGGTGTCAGGGCGAGGTGGAGGTCGGGCCCGGTGAGGCGGCGGACGTGTTCGACGGTGACCTCTGGAGCCAGTTCGATCAGGGCGAGGCCGGCGGGGGTGACGTCGATGACGGCGAGGTCGGTGATGATGCGTTGGATGCAGGCCAGTCCGGTCAGTGCAAACAATGCCGTGGTTGCCGGGCGCCGCCATCTGGTGACCCCCGCGCCGGAAGCCTGCCGCGCCACCGCAGCCGGTCACCGCCACGTCGTCGCAACCGAGGACCTGACGGTCAAGGCCGAGGGCTCCGTATGCCCTCATACCGCCGCGCGAACCTGGCACCGGCCGCGTCATGGGCGCCGCGGAGAAGGTGCACGACCGTGTCCGTCGTTCTCTCGCCGGGATTGACGACCGCGATCCAGCCGAGGGCCCCGTATACCGGGTGCGGCATCACGCTGTCGGCGGCTGCGTAGTCGCGGGCCCTGGTGAGATTGCCGGGCTCTTCGCCGGTGAGCTCCCGGAACGTCGTACGGGCGACGTGGATGTTCACCCGCCAACGGCCCGGCGCGGCAAGGCCGGAAGCGTCGTCGTCGGGATAGTTCTTGGTGACGATCGTTCCGTACGGTGGGACGTTCTGCGGCAGCTGCCTGTCGGGGGCGTAGTAGAAGAAGGCGTCACCCCAGGTGAGCTCGGGGAAGTCGCCGCCCGGCGCCGGGGCGACCACGAGGGCGCCGGCGAAGCCCCGCACGGCCGCGAGGATCTGTTCCATACTCATGGTTCAAGCATCACCTTCAAGTGCTTATGTGGGGTTGGGCGATGGGCGAGCCGGGGAGCGGTCCGCAGCGGATACCGCTCCGGACCGTCGATGTCGCGAGAGCGTCGGGGTACTCGGTGCAACAGGTTCGCGACCTGGAGCGGCTGGGGGTTCTCCCGCCGGCCGCTCGATCGGACAACGGCTACCGCTCCTACACACCGCTTCATGTGCACGCGCTACGGGCCTATCGAGGGCTCGCGGGCGCCGTGGGGCCTGTCGTGGCCCGGCAGCTGCTCGCGCAGCTGCGCACCGGGACGACCGCGGAGGCGGCCTCGGCGGTCAACGCGGTCCATGTGCGGCTCGCCCGGGAACGCGAGGAGGCTCTGCGCGCGCAGCGAGCGCTGCGCGCGACCCGGGCCGAAGCCCACACGACCGAGTTCGAGCGGGAGAGTGACGCGATGACGATCACGGAGCTCGCCGGAGCGCTCGGCGTACGTCCCTCGACCCTGCGGTTCTGGGAGCAGGAAGGGCTTGTCATGCCCGAGCGGGTGACGTCACTGCGAGCCCGTCGCTACGGTCTGCCGGCCATCGGAGCGGCCCGCATCGTCGTGGCTCTCCGCGGCGCCGGCTACGGGATTCCCGCAGTGCGCGAGATCTTGGGCTCCCTGCACCGGCTCGACGGCGTGGGAGAGGCCCAGCGCATCCTGCGGCAACGCCTGGAGGGGATCGCCACACGAAGCGTGGCGCTGCTCCGGGCGGGCGCGGACCTGGCCGCCGTCGTCGAGTCGGCCCCAGAACCGACGGCCACCTGAGGCCTCTCTTTCGACGCCCTTGTCCCTCCGCCCGGTCACACGGACATCGGCGGCAGAGCGGGCAACACCTTCTCGAGCGTGATGGGGAAGTCGCGCACGCGCAGCCCGGTGGCGTTGAACACCGCGTTCGCGACCGCCGCACCGGCCCCGCAGATACCCAGCTCACCGACGCCCTTGGCGCCGAGGGGGTTCGCCTTGTCGTCGTACCCGTCGAGGACGACGACGTCGACGTCGGGGATGTCGGCATGGACCGGAACCAGGTATTGCGCGAGATCCCGGTTGACGAAGGCGCCGGATCGCGGGTCGACCACGGCCTCTTCTTCGAGGGCCGCGCCGGCCCCCCAGATCATGCCGCCCATCAGCTGCGAGCGGGCCGTCTTCGCGTTGAGCACGCGCCCCACGGAGAACACGCCCAGCATCCTCCGCAGCCGGATCTCGGCGGTGTCCGCGTCGACCCCGACTTCGGCGAAGTGGGCCCCGTAGGTGTGGATCGAGTAGTCCGCGTAGTTCGGATCGTCGCCCATGAAGCGGGTCTCACCCTCCGCCTCCATCCCTTCGGGACGGTGGCGGGCGACGATCTCGCTCAGCGCCTCGGACGCGCCACCGATGCGCACCGCGCCGTCGCAGAACACGGCGTCTGCCGGGTCCAGTCCGTGCAGCGGGGAGCGCGCGTCGTCGCGCGCCGCGACCAGCAGCTCCTCGCGCAGGGCCGCACACGCCCGATGCGCCGCGGTGCCCGAGTTGGCGGCGCCCCACGAGCCCCCGGACCCCCAGCTGGAGGGGAACCCGGAACGCCCGAGCTCGATCCGCACCCGGTCGGGCGGCAGTCCGAGTCCGTCGGCCGCGACCTGCGTGAGGATGGTGTATGTGCCGGTGCCGATGTCGGTCATGTCCGTCTGGACGACGGCGGTGCCGTCCGCCGCCAACCGCACCCGCACCGTTGTCGGCCCTTGGAAGTGCCCGCGGATGGCGGCGGCCATGCCGTAGCCGACCAGCCGGCGTCCCTCGCGCACACTCGCCGGGGTGGCGGGACGGCCCTCCCAGCCGAACCGGCGCGCGCCTTCGCGCAGGCAGTCGACCAGGTGCCGGTCGCTGTACGGCACGTCCCGCTCGGGATCGACGGCGGGCTCGTTGCGGATCCGCAGCTCAACCGGGTCCATCCCGAGCGCATCGGCCAGCTCGTCCATCGCCGACTCCACCGCCAGCATGCCCGGCGCCTCGCCCGGCGCGCGGACGTCCGACCCGCGCGGCAGGTCGAGCGGCGCCAGCCGGTGGCTCGTCAACCGGTGGGGCGCGGCGTAGAGGCTGCGGGTCGTGGCGGCGGTCTGCTCGGCGTACTCCATGTCGGGGTTGGTGTGCATGGTGACGTCATGGGCGATCGCCGCCAGCCGTCCGTCGCGCCCCGCTCCCAGCCGAACCCGCTGGCTCGAGGTGGGGCGCACGCCGACGAGCTGGAAGACCTGCTGCCGGGTCAGCGCGACCTTGACCGGTTGGCGCAACGTGCGGGCGGCGAGCGCCGCGAGGATCGTCTCGGCGTGGATGCCCAGCTTGGAGCCGAATCCCCCGCCGACGAAGGGGGTGACGATGTGAATCCGCTCCGGGTCGATCCGCAGCGTGGCGGCGACCGAGGCCCGCGCCGCATCGACGATCTGGCAGCTGACGTAGACGTCCAGGTCCTCGCCACGCGGTGCCACCAGGCAGGCATGCGGTTCCATCGGCATCGAGAGCTCGTACGGCGTCGTGTAGCGCTGATCGACCCGCACGGCAGCGGTACGGAATCCGGCGTCGAAATCGCCCACCGCGGTGTCGGTGGCCAGTCCGGCATTGGTCTGTTTCGGGGCGTACGCCTCGCCTTCGTGCGCGGCGAAGTCGAACCGTCCGTGCCCGGCGGCGTACTCCACGTCCACGAGTTCGGCCGCCGCTCGGGCCTGCTCGAAGGTCGCGGCGACGACGAGTGCCACCGGCTCGCCGTAATGGTGAACGTCCGGGCCGGTCAGCGCCGGCTGGGCGCGCCAGTACTCGATCGGGACGGACTCCACACGCGGGCCTTGCACCGGGGCATTGTGATGGGTCATCACCATGCGTACGCCGGGTGTGCTTTCGGCACTCTCGGTGTCGATCCTGGTGATGCGGCCCTTGCCGATGGTCGCACCGACGACGACCCCGTAGAGGGGTTGGCCGGCTTCCCAGTTCTCGTAGGCGTAGGTGGCTCGGCCGGTGACCTTCAAGGGGCCGTCCACGCGGTTCAATGCTTGCCCGATCATCTCGGCTCCTCAGCTCGACCGGGCCGCTTGCGCCAGCGTGCGGCACAGCGTGCGCTTGGCCAGCTCGATCTTGAAGTCGTTGTCCCCCTGCCCCACGGCATCGCGCAGCGCGGCCTCGGCGGCGGTGCGATACGTGGCCATCGTGGCGGGACGGCCGGTCAACGCGGCCTCCGCCTCCACGGACCGCCACGGCTTGTGCGCCACACCGCCGAAGGCCACCCGCGCCGCACTGATCGTCCCCTGGTCGGCCGAGACGACAGCCGCCACGGAGACCAGCGCGAACTCGTAGGACGCCCGGTCGCGCACCTTGCGGTAGAGCTGCCGGCCCGGCGGCGGCGGGGGCAGGATCACGCCCGTGATCATCTCGCCGGGCCGCAGCACGGTCTCGATGTGCGGCGTGTCGCCGGGCAGCCGGTAGAAGTCCGTGATGACGACGCGGCGTACCGACCCATCGGCGTCGAGCAGCTCGATCTCCGCGTCCAGCACGGTCATCGCGACGGCCATGTCCGAGGGGTGGGTGGCGATGCAGGAGTCGCTGGCGCCGAGAATCGCGTGGATCCGGTTGAACCCGCCGATCGCCGCGCATCCGGAGCCGGGCTGCCGCTTGTTGCAGCCCGCGGCCGTGTCGTAGAAGTAGGGGCAGCGGGTGCGCTGCAACAGATTTCCCCCGGTGGACGCCTTGTTGCGCAACTGGCCGGAGGCGCCGGCCAGCAGCGCCTCCGACAGCACCGGATAGTGCGTACGCACCCGGGCGTCGGCAGCCACATCGGAGTTCGCCGCCTGGGCGCCGATGCGCAGTCCGCCGTCCGTGAGTTCGTCGATGTCCCGCAACGGAAGCCGGCTGATGTCGACCAGATGGCCGGGCTGCTCGATGTCGAGCTTCATCAGGTCGAGCAGATTGGTGCCGCCGCTGATGAACTTGGCGCCGGTTTTGGCCACCGCGGCGACGGCGGCCTGTGCGTCCGTCGCCCGCTCGTAGGTGAAGGACCTCATTCCGGGCCTCCGCCCGCGATGCCGCGGAGGGCGGCGACGATGTTCGGATAGGCGGCGCACCGGCAGATGTTGCCGCTCATCCGCTCGCGGATCTCCTCATCGGTCAGCACGACCCGCGGCGAGGCCACGTCAGCAGTGGCGTGGCTGGGCCAGCCCGCCGCCACCTCGGCGAGCATGCCGACCGCCGAACAGATCTGGCCGGGAGTGCAGTAGCCGCACTGGAAGCCGTCGTGCTCAACAAAGGCGAGTTGAATGGGGTGCAGGTCATCGGGTGCGCCCAGGCCTTCGATCGTCACGATCTCGTCGTCCTCGTGCATCACGGCGAGCGTCAGACAGGAGTTGACGCGCCGGCCGTTGATCAGCACCGTGCAGGCGCCGCACTGCCCGTGATCACACCCCTTCTTGGTCCCGCTCAGGCGCAGATGCTCGCGCAGCGCGTCGAGCAGCGAGGTCCGCGGATCCACCTCAAGCCGCCGCACCTGATCGTTGACGCTCAGCGTGATCGCCAAGGGCCGGGCCGTTCCGCCCTGAGTCCGCCCCGCGGTACCCGTATCTGAATCGCTCATCACAGCCCGCTTTCCTCGCTAGGTGCGGGTGCCACTCCGGACATGCGTCGCCGGGGACGGTCACGCCCCCCGCGCCCCGTCGCATCTGCCGGGCACGCTTCGCCCTCCCCAGCGTCTCGCACATACCTGACCGTCGCAGCGCGAGTGTTTCTTCGGTGCCCGGGGCGAGGTCGTGGAGCGCGCCGTTGACCGGGGCTACCGGCCGATGCCGTTGGCGGCGGGCCTTGTGACCTGCCGCGACGGGCGGTCGCACCGCTCTGACCGGTGGGAATGGCCTGTCGGGCCGCTCACGGAGACCTGTCGGGCGGGTCCGGGCCGGCGCTCGCCTGCCACGGGCCGGGGCCACGAGCAGAGGCTGCTCCCCCGTCCCTCGGCGCGCAGCGCGCGCCGGCACCCGCACGTCGTCCGACCGGCGCCCGGGAGTGCGGGTTGTGCGCGGTGGGGGGCGGTGGCGCTGAAGGGGGCCGCAGGGGCGCACCTGGCAGCCGGGCGCAAGTGGGGGACGTCTGGAGCCCCCGGGTGCACCTTTACTACTCGGCGCAACGCCCTGGCGGCTACTTGACTTTGGTCATCGCGGTTCAGTCCCGCTTGTTGGGTAATGACTGTTCCATCCCGTTCTCTCTGGATATGCCAACGTGAAGCGTTGGCGGCATGTGCTTGGAGGCGAACCATGGCCGCCCGACCACTCGTCGCGCGTCAGACCAACCAGCGACTGCGGTCTCTCATTCAGGAAGCCTCGCTGTCCAACTCCGCTCTGGCCCGCCAGGTGAACGTCCTGGGAGAGACACAGGGCCTGGATCTGCGGTACGACAAGACTTCCGTGAGCCGGTGGCTGAGCGGTCAGCGGCCCCGCGGCCGGGTTCCCGCCATCATCGCCGAGGCGCTGAGCGGCAAGCTGGGCCGCACGGTCTCGACGGAAGAGATCGGTATGGCCAACGGCAACAGCGTGACCTGCGGGGTCGGGCTCCACTTCGCGGCGACCGTGGAGGGGGCACTGGAGCAGGTCCGTGAACTATGGCACATGGACGCCGAATCCCGGGGGCTTTTATCCCGTTCTGCCATGACCGCCTCGGCGTTGGTGGAGCCCAGCAGGGACTGGCTGATCAGCTCCCCGGACCCGCAGGTGGCGCGCAGCTGGCGACTGGGGCCGCGGGTGGGGATGACCGATGTGGAGCTGATCCGGGCGACCACCCAGGCGCTGGCCGAGCTCGACCACAGAGTGGGCAGCGGGTACGTCCGGCCGGTGGTGGTCTCCTGCCTCAGCAGTGTGCTGTCCGGCTTGATGGACGGGAGCTACGGCGAGACCACGGGGCGGCAACTGTATGCCGCGGCGGCCCGGTTGACGGAGTTCGCCGGGTACACGGCCCTGGACACCGGGCAGCCGGGCCTGGCGCAGCGGTATTACATCCAGGCACTGCGGCTCGCGCAGGCCGCTGACGACCGTTGTTACGGCGGTTATGTGCTGGCGGCCGGTCTGAGCCATCTCGCCGTGGGGGCCGGCTGTGCCAGGGAAGCGGTGCAGCTCGCACGGGCCGCCCAGGAAGGCACCCGGGGGCGGGCCCCGCTGGCCGCTCAGTCCATGTTCTACGCGACCGAGGCCCGCGGCTACGCCATGCTCGGCGACGCGCGGATGTGCAAAATACTGGCGGACAAGGCCACCGAAGCCATGACGCATGTCGTTCCGGGGGACAGCCCCGAGTGGATCACGCATTTCGACCGGGCCTATCTGGCGGACGAGTTGGCCCACTGCTACCGGGATCTGAAGCAGCCGCGTCCGGCCGCCCGCCGGGCCGAGGAAGCGCTCGCCCGGCATCCGCGGACCCGGGTGCGCCGCCGCGCCATCGATCTGCTGCTGCTCGCCACCGCGTTGGTGCAGGCCGGTGACGTCGAGGAGGCGTGCCGGGCGGCCGTGCAGGCGGTGGCGTTGCTCAGCCGGCTGAAGTCGGCGCTCGGGGAGCGGTACCTGCAGAACTTCAGGGATGAGCTGAGGCCGTACGGTGACGCGCAGCCGGTGCGCGAATTCGACGCGCTGGTCCAGGAGAGCGGTGTGCGGGTGCCCCGGTGACGCGCGTGCCGCGAAGGGCGGACGGCGGGCGTACTGCCCGTCGTACGGGTGCCGACGGCCGGGCGGCTCGTTCCGTCCCGCGGGGAGGTGGTGCGGAGCCGGTGCCTGCCTGACCGTCGGCGGTAGGGAGCAGCCCCGGAGGGCTGCGGTGCAGCGGCGGATGCGTACCGGTCGCCGGGGGCGATCCGTCCGGCCGCTTGGGGTGCGGTGTGGTGCGGTGCACGCAGGCTTCCGGTCCTTCCGGACGGTGCGTGCGGGTGGTGTCCGGCCGTCGGGGCCGGTTCGGGGGTGTCTAGGGCGCCATGCCGTGCCGTACGCCGGCTGTCAGCGGTATCGCCGCCCACACGGTGCAGCTGTTGTCGGGCTCGGTCCTGCGGCCCCATCGCGAGGAGGACTTGGCGACCAGTTCCAGGCCGCGGCCGTGCTCCTGGGCCTGGCCCGGGCGGCGCATCAGCGGCACCGACGGTGTCCCCCCGCGGTCGTGCACCTCGATGTGCAGCAGGCTCTCCGACCTCCATATCCGACAGGTGATGCGTCTGCTGGCGGAATACTGAATGGCATTGGTGAAGAGTTCCGACAGGACGAGCAACGCCGGATAGCGTGTGTCGTCGTCGTGGATTCCTTGTCCGTCGAGCCAGGCGCGGGCCAGGTTCCGGCAGACCGGCACCGCCCGCTTCACCGCCGGCAGACGAAATACCACGCACTGCGCGGAGCGCCAGCAGTCGGCGGGAATCAAGGCGCTCCTTTTCTGGGGCCAGCTCGCGATATGCCGGGCGGTCACCATGACTTCGGCCGAATGCGTTGTGGTGGGTAACATGACTACCCCTTTCGTACGTGCCTCATGGACCTCGATGCCGCTTTCGCCCCATGAAGCACGGCCAGCGCCATCGCTCGATCTGTCCTGGCGACGGGCTTCGCAGTGCGCCGCGCCGCCTCCGGTGCGTACCGGGCCGCTTTGTGACCTCGCTTGCCCGATAATTCAAGCAGTTCGAGCGTCTGCCCGGGAAGGCGCACGGTGCAGCATCGGGAGCGGGCGGGGGATATTGCGACGCGAAATATTATCACCATAAGAAAACGGTTGTGCATTACCGGCAGTAATTGACGGAAATGGGTGAGGCGGCGCCAGAGTTAAGGCGGCAAGAACTTACCAGAAATGACGGCGGTTCGGAATTTCGGCATCCGTTTGCGCGATATCGCGAGATAGATGAGGAAGAGAAGGAGCGGTGAGGGGGGTGATTTCCCGGGTGTTCTTGTGCGGCCTGGTGCACAGGAGGCCGAGGGGGAAGCGGACAGGCTGACGCCCGGCGGGCCGTTGAACAGCCCGCCGGGCGTATGCGATCCCCGCTGACCCGCGCCCTAGTTCGCGGTCAGCTCCAGGCCCAGTTGCTCGGCGACACCGGCGGCGAGAGCGGCGAGGGTCGGATGTTCCCAGACGAAGTTTCTCGGCAGGGAGAGGGCGAAGGAGCGGTCGATGCGCACCCGCAGCTCCATGGCCAGCAGGGAGTCGAATCCCAGCGACTTCAGCGG
Organism: Streptomyces sp. NPDC048434; assembly: GCF_043200375.1. Taxonomy (NCBI): domain Bacteria; kingdom Bacillati; phylum Actinomycetota; class Actinomycetes; order Kitasatosporales; family Streptomycetaceae; genus Streptomyces; species Streptomyces sp. NPDC048434. The sequence continues at coordinate 72,787 of NZ_JBICXQ010000010.1, forward strand.
TGTCTGCGGGTCGAGCGAGCTCTCCCCCAGCCGCAGCACGTCACGCACATGCCCCGCCAGATGCTCTTCCAGCGCGGCCCGTCTGGCCATGCCGGGAGGCAGTGCGGTGAGCCGGGCACGCATGTCCTCGGCCTCCTCGGGCGGCGGGGTCCGGTCCGGCGGTGCCTGCCCGGACACCCCGCTGAAGAAGGGGAGATGACGGCCGGCCGGCGGAATCCAGGTGTCCGGCGGGCCGGGAAGCACCCCGGTCTGCACCCGCCGGCGGGCCAGTAGCGTCCGCAGCGCCGCCAGGCCGTGGTCCGTGGGAATGGTGCGGTATCCGCGGCGGCTGAAGTCGGTGGCGACACCGATCTCGCCCCACGGCCCCCAGTTGACCGCCACGGTGGGCAGCCCCTGTCCGGAGCGCCAGGCCGCGAATCCGTCGAGCCAGGAGTTCGCCGCCGCATAGGCGCCCTGGCCGGGGTTGCCCAGCAGCGAGGCCATCGAGGAGAACGCCGCGAACCAGTCCAACGGGTGCCCCTCCGTGGCGTGGTGGAGATGCCAGGCGCCGACGACCTTCGGCATCCAGACCCGTTCCAGCTGCTCGTCGACCACGTTGGTGATCACGGCGTCGTCCAGCACCATGGCGCAGTGCACCACCCCGCGCAGCCGGAATCCGTCGGTCACCGCGGTGGACACCAGCCGCTGCGCGACATCCGGATCGGCGATGTCTCCCAGGACCACCGACACCTTCGCGGTCCGGCCGATCACCGTGGCGAGCGTCTGCGCGACCTCGGGGGGCGGGGCGCTGCGGCCGTTGAGCACAAGGTGGCCTGCGCCGTGTGCCGCGAGCCATTTCGCGGTGGCCAGGCCCAGGCCGCGCAGACCGCCGGTGACGATATAGGCACCGCCCTCCTCCACGGGCATGTCCATCTCGGGCAGCACCGCGGGGGCGTCGCCCTCGCCGGGCACGGTCAGCACCAGCTTGCCGATGTGGTCGGCGGCCGCCATGGTGCGGAAGGCCGTGGTGGCCTCCGCGAGCGGATACTCCGTGCAGTGCAGGGGTTTGAGCCGCCCCTCCTCGAACGCGCCGAGCACCTCCTTCCACACCGAGGCGAAGGTGTCGGGGCGGTTGCGGTGCAGCTCGATCAGGTCGACGGTGCTCAGGGTGATGTTGTGCCGCAGCGGCAGCATTCCCAGCGGAGCGTCCGCCATGATGTCGCGCACCCCCAGCTCCACGAACCGGCCGAAGGGGCGCAGCGTCTCCAGGCCCGTGCGGATGGCCGCGCCGGACAGCGAGTTGAGGACGACATCGACGCCTTCCCCGTGCGTCGCCTCGCGGGTGCGTTCGCCGAACTCCAGCGTGCGGGAGTCCATGACGTGGCTGATGCCCATGCCCCGCAGATAGCGGCGCTTGTCCTCGCTGCCGGCCGTGGCCAGCACCTCGGCACCCAGCAGCCGGGCCACCGCGATCGCGGCCAGACCGGTGCCGCCGGTGGCCGAGTGGATCAGCACCCGCTCCCCGGCGACGAGCCGGGCGACCGAGCGCAGCGCGTACCAGGCGGTCAGGAAGGCGATCGGCAGCCCGGCCGCGGCGACCGGTTCGATGCCGAACGGGATGGGAGCGACCGCTTCGGCGGGCAGCGTCAGAAAGGACCCGAACGCTCCGCCGCGCAGATCGACGGCGAGCACCTCGTCCCCGACCTGTGGGCGCTCCACCCCGGCGCCGACCGCGCTCACCACACCGGAGCATTCGAAGCCGATCCGGTAGCGGACGTCCAGGTCGCCGGGGAGCAGGCCCATCGCCGTGAGCACATCGCGGAAGTTCAGGCCGGCGGCGGTGACCCGCACCTCGACCTCGCCGGGCGCCGGTGCGCGCCGGCCGGTGGCGGCGTACTCCAGGCTCGACAGATCGCCCAGCCGGCTCGCGCGCAGCCGGAAGCCGTCCGCGCCGTAGCGCACGGTGCAGGGGGTGGCGGCCCGGTCCTGCCCGCCGTTCGGCGCGGCATGTTCCAGGCGGGCGACGTGCCGGCTGCCCGCGCGCAGGGCGACCTCGTCGTCCTCCGCGTCCGCCAGCAGTTCCAGGGCCACTTCCTCGGGATCGGCGTCGTGCGGGTCGGCGTCCACCAGCACCGGCCGGATCTCGGGGTGTTCCAGCGCGCCGACCCGCAGCAGGCCGCGCACCGCGCTCTGCCCGAGGTCGACCTCGTCGCCCGGCAGCACGCTGCGGGCGCCCCGGGTGACGACGTACAGGCGCGGCGACGAGGAGCCGGCGGTGATCGCCTGCACCGCGCCGAGCAGCCGGCGGGTGCGCCACAAGGACTGCACGGCCGGCTCGCCGCCCTGGGCGCGTCCGCACACCAGCACCACCCCGCGCGGCGTTTCGAGGGTGGCGGCCAGGCGGCCGGTGAGGGCATCGCGGAACACCCCGAGCGAGGTGTCGTCGAGCGGACGGTCCCAGACCACCGTGCGGGCGCAGCGGGAGCGCAGCGCGGCGGCCAGCGCCTGGGCCGAGCCGTCCGCTTCGCCCACGATGACCCAGCTCCCCGGTGCATGGCCACCGTCCGGAGTCGCACGGGGTGCGGACTTCCAGCCGATTTCGAGGAGCCAGTCGTCGATCTCCGGGGTGTCGCGTACGGCCCGCCGTGCGAAGCGCAGACCGTTGACGACGAGGACCACGGCGCCGCTGTCGTCCAGGAGGCGCACATTGGCCACGATGGCCTGCGCGGTGATCTCGCTGACGTGGGCGTGGCAGTACACGGCGCTCGCGGGATCGCCGAGGATGCGTACCGCCTGCATGCTCACCGGCAGCACCAGTGACTGGTCGTCCTCGTTGATCAGGGGCGCCACGGCGAGCTGGGCGCAGACGTCGAGGAGGACGGGGTGGACCGGCAGACCGGGGGGCGGGGTGCAGGCCTGGGGCGGGACCCCGACCTTGGCCCAGAAGCTGTCGTTGTGGCGGCCGGTGTGCAGTTCGAGGACACCGGTGAACGCCGGGCCGTGCTCCAGACCGCGCCGGCGCAGGCTCTCGTAGAGGGCGGCCGGCTCCAGGGACAGCGGGTGGCGCAGGCTCATGGCGTCGACGGATCTGGGCCGCAGCTCGGGCCGTACGGTCAGCCGGTGCAGCACCGCGTCGGCCTGCACCTCCCAGTTGCCCGTCTCGTTCCGGGCGAGAACCTCGCACTGCGCCCGGTCCGGTGCGGTCATCGTCACGACGGTGGAGACCTCGGTCTCCGCCTCCAGCCGCAGCAGCTGGGTGAAGTGGACGTCGGTGACCTCCACTTCGTGCGGTGCCGCGCCGAAGACCTCGCAGGCGGCCGAGAGCGCCAGTGCGCAGTGCGCCGCCCCCGGGAAGACCGCGTTGCCGTGCACCCGGTGGTCCCCGAGCCAGGGCAGCGCCTCGGTGCCGGTGTCGGCGCGCCAGCAGTGCCGCACGGGTTCGCCGGGGAATTCGGTGTGGTGGCCGGGCAGTTGGGCCCGGGGGGCGGCGTCGGCGGCTTCCGTGGGAGGGGCGGCGTCGGCCCAGTGGTGGCGGCGGTCGAAGGTGACGGTGGGGGCGTCCACGAGGCTGCCCTCGCCGTAGAGCTTCCGCCAGTTCACGGGCACGGCGGCGCAGTGCAGTGCGGCGAGCTGGGTGCGGAAGGTGGCCTGCTCGTCCTCCTCACGGCGCAGCGTGGGCAGGACGACGGGGTCCGTGACGAGACCGGCCAGGCTCCGTTCGACGGAGTGGGTGACCACGGGGTGCGGTGAGATCTCGGTGTAGACCATGTGCCGGTCGGCCGCCGCGGCCGCCACCGCCTCGGCGAAGCGCACCGGGCGGCGCAGGTTGTCGCACCAGTAGTCGGCGTCGAAGGCCGGCGTCTCGCCTGCTTCGACGACCGTCGAGTAGAACGGCACCTTGGGCGAGCGGGGATCGAGACCGGCCAGGGCCGACCGCAGGGCCGGCAGCACCGGGTCCACCAGCGGACAGTGCGAGGCGACGTCCACGGCGATCGGGAACACCGGGATCTTCCGGGCCTCCCAGGCGGCGGCCAGCCGGCTCACCTCCGTGGTCCTTCCGGCCACGACGGTGGAGTCGGGTGCGGAGAGGACGGCGACCGACACGGTGTCGGCCGCGCTGTCCGCGAGTTCTTCCCGCACGGTGGCGGCGTCCAGGCCGACGCTCAGCATGCTGCCGGAGCCCGCGATATCGCTCAGCAGCCCGGAGCGCCGGCAGATCACCCGGACCCCGTCGGCCAGGGTCAGCGCCCCGGCCACCACCGCCGCCGCGACCTCGCCCATGGAGTGCCCGATGACCGCGGCGGGTTCGACGCCGTACGAGCGCCAGGTGGCGGCGAGGGCGATCTGGAGCGCGAACAGGACCGGCTGCACGGTGCCGCACCCGTGGACCGGCTGACCGCGCCGCACCACGTCGAGCACGCAGACCTCGCTCTGTGCCCTGATGAGCTCGTCGACCTCGGTCAGCGCGTCGAGGAACGCCGGTTCGGTCTTGAGCAGTTGGCGCCCCATGCCGGGCCACTGGGAGCCCTGGCCGGAGAACACCCACACCGGCTGCCGCTCCACGGCGGCGCCCACGGCGCCGGTCACGACCGCCGGGTTCCGCTGCCCGGCCGCGAAGGACCGCAGGGAAGTGACGAGTTCCCGGCGTGCGGAGGCCACCACGCCCAGCCGTCCGCGGCCCGCGCAGCGCCGGAGAGCGAGGGTATGCGCGAGGTCGCGCAGCGGCACGTTCGCGCCGTCGCCCTCCATCCAGTCCGCGAGCCGGGTGGCCGCGGCCGGCAGGACCTCCGAAGAGCCGGCCGACACGAGGAAGACCTCGGACGCCCCCTGGGCCGGCCGCCCGGAGCCCTGGTGCCGGGCGGCCGGCCGTTCCGGAGCCTGCTCCAGCAGGACGTGTGCGTTGGTTCCCGAGAAGCCGAAGGAGGACACGGCGGCCAGCCGGGTGACCGTCCTCAGGGGCCAGGCGGACAACTCGGTGGGGACGAAGAAGCGGGTGCCCGCCGCGGAGATGGCGGGGTTCCAGCGCCGGAAGTGCAGATTGGCCGGGATGGTGCCGCGTTGCAGGCACAGCACGCTTTTGATCAGTCCGGTGATTCCGGCGGCCGGTTCCAGGTGCCCCACGTTGGTCTTCACCGAGGTCAGGGCGCAACGGCCCGGCCCGTTGCCGTAGACGTCGGCGAGGCTGGCGAACTCGATCGGGTCCCCCACCGGGGTGCCCGTGCCGTGGGCCTCCACCATGCCCACGTCCCGCGGGTCGACGCCGGCCTGCCGGAGGGCCTCCTGATAGAGGGCCTTCTGGGCGGTCACCGACGGGGCGGCCAGCCCCTCGGACGAGCCGTCCTGGTTGACGGCCGAGCCGCGCAGCACCGCCAGGACCCGGTCACCGTCCCGTACGGCGTCAGAGAGACGTTTCAGCACCACGACGCCACAGCCTTCGCCCCGGACGAACCCGTCGGCGTCGGCGTCGAAGGTCCGGCAGCGCCCGCCGGCCGACAGCATGCCCATCCTGGCGAAGGACCGGGTGATGCGCGGCTGGAAGCTCAGCGTGACGCCGCCGGCGAGCGCGAGGTCGCACTCACCGGCCATCAGCGCCCGGCGTGCCATGTGCACGGCCACCAGCGAGGAGGAACAGGCGGTGTCCAGCGCCACACACGGTCCCTGCAGACCGAGCAGATAGGAGATCCGGCCCGCGGCCACGCAGTGGCCGTTGGTCAGGATCGACCCCTCCAGTTCCTGTGGCTGCCCGGCCAGCCGGTCCATGTAGTCGCTGTAGCTGATCCCGGCGAAGACGGCCGTGGGGGTGCCGTTCATCCGGTCCGGTGGCAGGCCGGCGTGTTCCAGGGCCTCCCAGGTGACTTCCAGCAGCAGGCGGTGCTGGGGGTCCAGGACGTCGGCCTCCCGTCCGGCGACACCGAAGAACGCGGCGTCGAAGCCCGTCACCTCGCGCAGGAAGCCGCCCTGACGGGGTGTCGGTGCTCTGCTCCCCGGCCCGGGGGAGTCCTCCGGGACAAGGCGCCGGCGCTCCGGGGGCAGTTCGCCCACCGCGTCCCGCTCCTCGACCAGCAGCCGCCACAGGGCGGCGGGCGAGTCGGTGTCGCCGGGGAGCCGGCATCCCATGCCGATCACCGCGATCTGGTCCGTCTCGTGGGTGGGTCGCATCTCGGCTGTCGAGCCGTGCATGTCGTTGCTCATCGGGTCTCCGTACGTGGGAGGTGATCTGCCCGTGGTCACACGGCTTCCGGACTGCCGAGGAGAATGGCGTTCTTCACACCGCCGACCTGGTAGTTGAAGCTCAGCGCGTAGTCGAAGTCGAGCGGCCGCGGCCGCACGCCGGGGACCGGGTCGAAGGGCAGCCCGTCGGCCGGCTGCTCGCAGTTGGCGGTGGGGCAGACCTGCCCTCGCTCCATCATCATCAGCGTCATGGCGACGCCCAGGCAGCCGGCCGGTGCGCCGTTGTGGCCGAAGCAGCCCTCCTGGGACGTCATCAGGACGTCGTTGTCCGGGCCGTACAGCTCCTTGATGGCGTTCGCCTCGAAGGCGGTGACGATGACGTTGCCGTCGCTGCCGCCGTGGACGTACGGCACATCGTCGATCCGCCACCGCTCACCGAGGCAGCGGCGGACGGCGGTGACGAGTTCCGCGCCGGTCTCGTCACACGCGAGGGGGTTGGCCAGCCCGTCGCGGGTCATGGCGGTGGCCAGCACCTGGCCGTAGATGTGCGCACCGCGCCGGGCGGCGTGCTCCCGGCTTTCCAGGATCACGGTCGCCGCGCCCTCGCCGTGGTTGATGCAGTCCGCCCGGCGGTCGTAGGGCCGCATGAGGGAGCTGAAGGACGGCAGCAGTTCCGGCATGTCGGTCGTGCGGAGCGAGTCGTAGGTCTGCTGGGCCCCGCTCAGCAGCCGCTGGATGTTCTGGATGAGGTGGACGTTGAAGACGTCGACGCCGGTCACGACCGCGACATCGACCTCGCCGCGGGCAATCAACCGCCGGGCGTTGCCGATCTGTACGGCGGACGAGGCGCAGCCGCACGAGACGGTGTAGCAGGGGCCGTTGGACTGCGTCAGCGCCGCTTGTACCAGTGCGACATCGGAGGGTGTCACGGCTTGCTGGGCCGCGACGAACAACTCCATGGCCTCCGGTGCGGAGGTCTTTCCGGGATCGGCACTCAGCACCGAAAGATAGCTTTCGACATTGGAGTCCACACCCCCGCGCCCGACCAGAATGGCGGCTTCACTCAGTGCACCGCCACAGAAAGTCAGCCCGGCATCGGTGGTGGCTTCCGCCATCGATACCAGACCGAAACGGTGCGCCGAGGTGTAATGCTGGGAGAAGAACGGCGGAACGTCCGGGAGACGCTCGTCGAACATCTCCTGGGTGAGCTGGACCGAGCCGTAGTAGACCTCGTCACGCTTGAGGCAGGATTGGCCGTTGGAGACGACGTCCCACATGTCGTCGGCGGTGAAGACCGGCTCCGTACGACCGGGCAGACAGAATCCGACACCGGTCACCACAACATTCCGGTCGTCGCTTCGGCTTTCGTCTTTACCAGATTCTCGGTTCACGACAGGACTCCGTCCCTCACGCGGTTCAACATGATCGTTCTCCTCTGCACATCTCTTTCTTCTTCGGGACGCACAGCACCTACTCGGCGATTCTTGTGCGGTAACACCAGCGGTACACGGGGACCGGCTCTCCGCCCAAGTCCGCGTATTCGCCGTAGAATTCGAAACGCTCGTACCCGTTGCCCCGCAGGATCCTTATGGGATCGCCCGCATTGTCGCGCGCATGCTGCGGCAGGGCGTTTCCCTCCGGCCCGTCGACGAGGATCACCATTCTTCTTTGCGCCATGCTGACCTCCGGTGTTCTGTCGCAGTGGTTTTCTGGGGGAAGGCTTCAGATGTGCGGTCGGGGGAACCCGGCTGCGGATCACTGCGGGACGGCTGCCGGGCCGGGCCCGGACCACTGCGGGGAGTGCGCCGGGCTGCCCCGGAACGCGGTGGAACGGTGGCCGGCCGGCCTCAGGCGGCCGGCTCTGTCCCGTGACGGAAGACGGGCAGGGGGGCGCCGGCAGGGCGGGGGGCCGGGCGCGGGGTGCCGCCCGGGACCACTGCGCCCGTGGGGAGCGCCGGACGGGAGCCGCGGCGGAGGTCCCCTACGGGACCGGCGGGGTGGCCGACGGGGTGGCCGACGACGCCGCCGGCGGTCGTCGGCACGCTTCCGTTGCCGGAGGTGCGGCCTCCGCCACGGACGGCACAATTCCCCTTCAGTACGCCGGAGTTGACCGATACCGCCGGGCCATGAGGGGCGGCGGTGATGGGCAGCTGCGACGGGGGAACCGGCGTGGCATCGTGCGGGAGCCCTGCGGAGCCGGCGCTCTTGTCGTACGGAGCTCGGGGCGGACAGCTGTGGGACGGTGCCGGCACCCAGGCGACGTTGCCGGCCGCGAGTGTCGCGTCGCCGACGGAGACGAGCGTGGTTTCCGAGCCGGGCGGCGGGGTCGTGAGGGTCGCGTCACCGCCGGACCGGGCAACTGCCGGTGCTGTCACGGTGAGGCCCGGGGTCAAGGCGCGTGGACCGTTGACCCAGCGAATAATGGAAATGGTTCGCATGAAGCCCCCTGACCGAATGTGGGGGGCCGATCAGCCGGTACCGACGTATCGGTACCGGCTGACGGATCCAAAACCCTCTACCGGGGACGCCCATACGGCATCTCGGTCTGACCGCAACCAGGCGCTGGGCCGGGCCAACGGGTAGGCCAGGTGCCGCTCCCCGGAGAGGATGGGCGGCCCACCGGTTGGATGCGACTAGTTATCCATGCGGCTCGGCGGGCTACAACAGTCAACCGATAAGGCCACCCGTTCGGAGCAGCGCGAAAAGAAGGAACTCGTACCAACTTGCGCAATGGCCTGAGGAGATGCCTTTATTCCACTCATGACTGATGAAGCGTTTGATTGCTCACTGCTCCTGCTCGGTCGCGCTGTAGAACCGTGCGCAGCAGCAAGCTCGCCGCTTGTCATTCTTGTGCGTGGGACGCAGCGACAACCGGCCTGCTGCCAATAGGAGGCGCCGGACCGGCGACGACTGGACGCCGGAAGTCACTGCGGCACCGGCAACGCCCTCGCCGCTCGCACAACGTCCTTCCAGCATAACCAAGTTGAAGATGGTATTCAAAATCCTTCCGTACCGGTGACGCAGTCGCGGCAGGGCGCCGGTACGGGCCGTGCATGCCGGGGAGTCGGCTCTTTTGCCGACCATGGACGGCTGTTGTTCCCCTCCTCGGCGGACAGCACGTCAAAGCGCTCTCCGTCGGGGCCCGCAGTTCACCGCACCGTCCGCAGGCATGAAGTCATCACCATTCCTCGACGCCGGTATCGCGCTCAAGACGAATCACGCCATCAGTACCGGGCGACCGAATAACTCCTCAGCAGACAAGGGTGATTCGACAATGAACCATAACGCCGGGGGCCGGTTTCCGGAGGAGGCCGACACCCACACGATGTCACTCGCCGACTACGGGGAACGGAGGTGGCCGGCAGCGATGCACGGCCTGGAAACCCTGACCATGTCCCCCTACCAGGCCGGGTGGCGGTTGCGTGTCGTTCCCAGCATCGGGCACGTCCTCATCAGGAAGGTCACCCGCCGCGTCGTCAACCGTGCGCTGCACTGCTGGATCGCCGACGAGTGCGGCCTGTCGACGGTGAAGAACAGCCTCGCCGTCCTCGTCCGGGTCCTGGAACAGGCCGTGCGGGACGGGGTCCTGGACGCCAACCCGGCCCGGGTGTCCGGCTGGCAGCAGGAGTACCAGCGGGCCCAGACCGAACGCACCGCACCGAGGGCGCTGGCCCTGCCGGACGTAACGGCGCTGGAGCGGCTGGCGACCACCCTCGTCCAGCGGTCCTCGGACGGCTATGAGGGGTGGGGCGACATCGTCCGGTTCGCCGCCTGGACCGGTACCCGCTTCAGCGAGGTGTCCGCCCTGCAGGCCCAGGACATCGATATGAGCACCTGGACCTGGCAGGTCCAGCGCTTCACCGTGCACGAGCCCGAGGGCCTGGACGACCGCGCCTGCCGCGGCAGACACCAGCGGGTGGTGCCGCTGCGGCCCGCCGTGCGGGAGTTGGCCGCCGGCCGGCTGGAGGCGGCGCGTCACACGCCCGTGGCGCGGCTGTTCACCGGTCCGCACCGGAGCCGGTTCACCGCCGCGGTGCTGCGGGACACGACCCGCTGGGACGACGTGGTGGCCGAACTCGGTCACGAGTACCTCCGACGCCAGGATCTGCGGCACACCGGGCTGACATGGATGGCGGATGCCGGGCTACCGTTGCCCTTGCTGTGCGGCGCCGCCGGGCGCCCTCCGCAGGACGCCCGGCGGTACCTGCCCCCTGACGGGCCTCTGCGGTCCGCGGAGAGCCATGGGGAGCCACCGGCGAGTCCGGCCCCCGCCCGTACGACGGGCGGGGGCCGCACCGTTTTCCGGCGTCCCCCTACGGGGTGACAGCGCCGAGCTGCCCGGACGGGTCCGGGCGGGCCGGGTACGGCCCGCGGACCTCGGCCGGGACCCGGGCTGTCATCCGGTGCACCGGGCCGTCACAGGTAGGTGAACGACCCGGCGTTGGCGGTGCCACCCGCCGTCTGGACGGTCACCTGCACGGTCGACCCGACCGTGCCCGGCGGGACGACCCCGGTCAGGGACGTGCCGCCCCCGTTGACCACCACGCCGGTGGCCGCCGCGGCCCCGAAGAGCACGGTCGCCCCGAACAGGTTGGTCCCGACGATGCTGAACGTGGCACCCGCTGCCGCCGAGGACGGCGACACCGTTCCGGTGACCGTCGGAGGCGCCGGGTGGTAGGTGTAGCCGCCCGGGACGGTCGTGCTGCCGCCCGCGGTCGTCACCACGACCGGGACGTTGCCTCCTGCGGGCGGTCCCGCGGGGGTGACACCGAACAGGACGCTGCCGGTGGGGTCCGTGCCCACGACGGTGGCGGCATTGCCCCCGATGGTGACGGTGGCACCCTGCAGGCCGCTACCGACGATGACGAACGTGGTGCCGCCCGCGGTCGGCCCCGAGTTGGGGGTGATGGCCGCGGCCGTCGGCGGGACGGACGCCACGTACACGTATGTCGCCGGGTTGCTGGTACCGCTACCGGTGGTGACGGTGACCTGTACGGCGCCGGCGGCGTGCGCCGGGGCCAGGACCGTGACGGTCAGCCCCAGCGGGTCCTGCCCGACGACGGTCGCCGACGACGTTCCGAAAAGGACACTGCTGGCGCCGGCGAGACCGAGCCCGACGAGCTGCACGGTGTTGCCGCCCGTGATCGGCCCCGAGTTCGGCAGTACGCCGAGCAGCACGGGCCCGAACGGCAACGGGAAGGCCGGCAGCGCCGGCTGAACGGTGGGTGTGGACATGGAGGTCCTCCTGCTGTCTGAGCTCGTTGCTCGGCCCGCTCGTGACAGACATGGCTCACAAGCCGGGATCCGAGCTCTGGCAGCAGCCGGCCGTGGAGGAGGACGACACAGACGGCGCACAGTGGCCGGTCACACCCGTGCGGTGCACAAGGGCCGTCGTGCTGCTGACCGTCCTTCAGTCCCCACACAGCGAAGAGGGCTGGAGGGTGGGCCGACTGCGGAAGCCCGAGGGGGATGGACGGCCCACCGACCAGGCCCCACCAGTAACCCAGAAGAGGTGACACCGGGCAATCGCCTTGACGCCGAAAACACCCATTCGGCTCAGCTCGAAAAGCGGCCGGTTCACCACCTCGCCAAGCCGGCGGCGGCGACCAGTGCGGGGTAGTCGTCCGGCGTGAAGGCCGCGGAGATGTCGTGGCCCTGTTGCAGCATGGCGGCGACGGCGGCCGGGGTGTTCAGGGCGGCGTTGCGGGCGTCGATCGCCTCCTGGGTGGCCGGGGCCAGGAACTCACCGGCGCCACGGCCGCCTTGCTGGCACTCGGTCACATAGGGGCGCAGCTTCTGTTCATAGCGGGCGAAGGCCGTGCGGTGGTCGCCTTCGGCGAGGGCGAGTTCTCCGGCGAGGACATAGGCGCCGATGATCGCCGCGCCGGTGCCCATGCCGCCGACCGTGGCGCCATGGGCGGCGTCGCCGAGAAGGGCGATGCGGCCCGTGGACCAGTGCGGTACATCGGCGCGGCTGATGGAGTCGAAGTAGAGGTCATCGGCCTTCCCGAGCGTTTCGATGAGCTCCGGTGTCCGCCAGCCGGCGCCTTCGTAGGCCCGGGCTATCGCCCGCTGCTGCGCACGAGGGTCGCGCCGGTCGTGGATCAACTCCTCCTCGGAGGCGAAGACACAGAAGGCTTCGCCCGCGTAGCCCGGCTCTTCGGTGCGGCGGGGGGTGCGGCCGACGGTTGCCAGGCGGCCGGGTTCGCCGTAGCCGACCGCACGGGCACCGAGGTCTCCGGCGTCCTCGGGCAGGTCCCAGGCGGCGACGTAGTAGCCGAGGTGGCGGACGAACTCCTTCTCGGGGCCGAAGGCGAGCCGGCGCACGGTGGAGTGCAGACCGTCGGCGCCGATCACGAGGTCGAAGGTGCGCGGCGCGCCCCGTTCGAAGGTGACGTGGACCCCGTCGGCCGTCTCGGTGAGCGAGGAGACGGAGTCGCCGAAGAGGTACTCGGGCCGGACGAGGTCCTCGGGCGGGCCGCCGGGCGTGTGGTGGGTGCCGGGCGGGGTCAGGCTGTGCCGGTAGAGGATGCGGGAGAGCTCCGAGCGGAGTATCTCGACCTCGCCGCCGGTGAATTCGGGCGGCAGCGCGGCCAGGGGGCGGCCTTGGCCGTCGATGAAGGTCAGTGGCGCGCCGCCGCCCGTGCTGTGGCTTCGGATGTCGTCCAGGACACCCATGCGTTCCAGGACCGTCAGCTGTGTCGCCCCGCGGAAGTCGACCGCGAAGCCGCCGCCGCGCAGGGCGGGAGCCACCTCGATCACGGTGGGCCGGAAGCCGTAGCGGCCGAGCCAGTGGGCCAGGGCCGGGCCGGCCACGCTGGCGCCGGAGATCAGAACTGAGCGCTGTGGTGGCGCCGTTCGCCGCCCCGGCGTCCGGCCGGGCCGGACCGCACCCTCGCGCCCCGTCGTCGTTTCGTACGTCATCGCATGCTCCCCCGTCGGTCCGTCGTACTGACAAGAGAAACTGTATCCGATGGACACTGTTCTATGTACCCCGGACACAGTTTTAGGATGCGGAGATGGCTGGAGACGACGACAAGCACAGCGTGTTCGGAGATCAGGCGGGCAGCGTCGCGTTGCTGTGGGGCGGGCGCGAGCGGCCCAGCCGCGGCCCCAAGCCGGCCCTGAGCCTGGAGCGGATCACGCGTACGGCCATGGCCCTCGCCGACACCGGCGGGCTCGGGGCGGTCTCCATGCAACGGGTCGCGGCCGAACTGGACTTCACCAAGATGTCCTTGTACCGCTATGTGCCCGGCAAGAGTGAGCTGGTCGCGCTGATGATCGACACGGCGATGGGGGAACCCCCGGGCACACCCGCACCCGGCGGCCCCGGCCAGGACGACGGCGGGCGGTGGCGGGTGGCGCTACGCGCCTGGGCGGAGGCCCTGACGGCGGTCTACCACCGGCACCCCTGGCTGCTGGGCGCGGCCGTCGGCCCCCGCGTCATGGGCCCCAACGAACTCGGCTGGACCGAGCGCGCCCTCGCCGCGCTCTCGGACACCGGCCTGACCGGCGGCGAGCAGCTCGACGCCGTGGTCGTGGTGCACGGCCATATCCGGACCATCGCCGAGGTGTCGGCGTCGATGGGGCTGGACAGCGCGCGGGCCACGGAGCCCGAACAGGTCATGAGCGCTGCGCTGAACGAGTTGCTCGCCGGCCGCGCCGACCGCTTCCCCGCGCTCGCCGCGGCCGTCGCCGGTGCCGGCACCGACCACACCTCCCGCAACCAGGCGTGGGAGTTCGGCCTGGAACGGATCCTGGACGGTCTGGCGGCCTATATGGGCAGGGCGCAGGGCAGCGCTCAGGGGGTGTCCGACGGGTCAGGGCCGGACACGCCCTAGGGGGCCGTCCGCGCGGAGGGCGCGGGCAGGGAGTGCAGCCAGTCGAGGAGGAGTTGGTTGACCTCCTCGGGGCGTTCCTGCTGGACCCAGTGGCCGCAGCCTTCGAGGATGTGGGAGGCGGACAGGCCGGGAAGGGTGCGGGGGAACGCCTTGATGGCGTCGGCCATCCAGTTGGTGGGGGCGTCGCGCTCCCCGCCGATGAAGAGCGACGGCTGTGTGAGGGCGGCCCCCTCCCAGGCGGCGAGGTCCTCCCAGTCCCGGTCGACGTTGCGGTAGCGGTTGAGTCCGCCGGTCAGGCCGGTGCGCTCGAACTCGCCCGCGTAGAAGTCGAGATCGGCACCGGTGAGCCAGGGCAGGGACAGGCCGGCGGGGAAGCGGTCGGACAGCTTTCCGCCCGGGGGGACCGTGAACTGTCCGATGTGGCCCTCGTCGGACGGCGGCTCGGCATCGCCCGAGGCCACGGCGTAGAACCCCGCGACCCAGCCGCGGACGTCGGGTTCGATCTCCGCCTCCGCCCGGCCCGGCTCCTGGAAGTAGCTGACGTAGAACTCCCCGGGCCCGCCGAGCAGGGCGAAGGCCTCGCTGGGCCGCATCCCGCCGCGGGGCGTGTACGGAACGCTCAGCATCGCCACGGCGGTGAAGAGGTCGGGCCGCAGCAGCGCCGTGTTGGCGGCGATGGGTGAGCCCCAGTCGTGGCCCACGATGATCGCGCTCTCCTCGCCGAGGGCGCGCAGCACCGCGACGTTGTCGGCGACATGGGCCAGCATCCGGTAGGCCGCCACGTCACGGGGTTGCGAGGAACGCCCGTAGCCCCGTACGTCGATGGCGACCGCCCGGTAGCCCGCAGCGGCGAGCGCGGGGAGCTGGTGGCGCCAGGAGTACCACGACTCGGGGAAGCCGTGGACCATGAGGACGAGGGGGCCGCTGCCCTGCTCCACCAGGTGGATGCGGCCGCCGGGGACCTCCACCGTGCGGTGGACCGCCCCGGGCGGCAGTCCGTCGGTCGGCCGGTGAGCCGGGGCGGCCGGGGAAGCGGGCGGCGTGGGCGGGACCTTGGCGGACTGCGGCATGCATGCTCCTCGAGGAGTTCGGCGGCGCCGGTGGTGGCGGTGGCCTGTCGGGGGGGCGCAGGGCGCGCGGGTCACCGGTCGGCGCCGCCCGCGGTCCCCGCGACCGCTCCCACGATCATGGCGGTGCCGTCACGGCGCACGCGAGGATTCTTGCCGCAACGGCAAACGCGGCCGGACGAAAGCCCCGCGCCCCGGGGCCTCCCCCTACAACCGCACGGTCCGCCGCGGTTGTTCCTTCGCGCCCGTCAGCAGGCCGTGCAGGGAGGCGAATTCGTCGACGCACTTGGCGGTGCCGTTGACCACGCAGTCCAGGGGCTGGTCGGCGACCACCACGGGGACGCCCATGTCCTGGCGCAGCCGGCGGTCCAGGCCGCGGAGCAGGGCACCGCCGCCGGTGAGGGCGATCCCGCGCTCGATGATGTCGCCGGACAGCTCCGGGGGGCATTCGTCGAGGGTGCGGTGGACGGCGCGGACGATCGCCTCGACGGGTTCGGCCAGCGCGTCGCGGATCTCCTCCTCGCTGATCTCCTGGATCCGGGGCAGGCCGCTGACGTGGTCGCGGCCGCGAACCGTGTAGGTGGTGCGGCGGTCCGGCTCGCCCTCCTCGTCGACCTCGACCGGGGTCCGGACCGCCGAGCCGATCGCGATCTTGATGTCCTCGGCGGTGCGCTCGCCGATGGCCAGGGAGTGCTTCTTCTTGATGTGGGCGGCGATGGCGGCATCCAGGGCGTCGCCGGCGACCCGTACGGACTGGGCGGTGACCAGACCGCCCATGGAGATGACGGCGACCTCGGTCGTGCCGCCGCCGATGTCCACCACCATGCAGCCGACCGGCTCGTCCACGGGCAGGCCGGCGCCGATCGCGGCGGCCATCGGCTCCTCGATGAGGTGCACTTCGCGGGCGCCGGCGCCCCGGGCGGAATCGATGACCGCGCGCCGTTCGACGCCCGTGACACCGGAGGGGACGCAGATGACCACCCGCGGCCGGGAGAACCGGCGGCTGGGCAGGGCCTTCTTCATCAGGGCGCGCAGCATCCGCTCGGCGGCGTCGAAGTCGGCGATGACGCCCTCCCGCAGGGGGCGCATCGCGGTGATCCCGGACGGCGTACGGCCGATGGTCCGCTTGGCGTCCGCGCCCACGGCGATCACCTCGCCGGCGGCGTTGACCGCGACGACGGACGGTTCGTTCAGCACCACGCCCTTGCCGCGGGCGTACACCAGGGTGTTGGCCGTGCCGAGGTCGATGCCTATGTCGTACGTACCGGACGAAGTGCTGGACGCCATGGGGGGTTCGTGTGCTCTCTCGCGACGGAGTGGGATCCTGGGGCATTGCGCCGCAGACAACCCCATGGGCGAGCAATGGCGTTCATTGCGGGCAATTGATAAGACTACCGGGGGCCCGGAATGGTTCCCTCGCAGCGGTCCCCCGGCGCATCGCCGCCGCCTCTCCGCGCCCCGGCCTCACCGGCTGCCGCTCCCCTCCGTCCCCGGGTCCGCCCCCTGCTCCGGCTCCGGCTCCGGCTCCCGGGACAGCGCCTCCGCCAGCTCGTCTAGGGCGTCGAGCTGCAGTTCCGCGACGCGCAGGGCGACACCACGGCTCTCGTCCTCCGCGTCCCACCTCTCCCATACGGCTCGCAGGTCACTCCAGTTCACTTCGCCCCGCTCCCGTACGGCGCCGGTGGCCTCCTCCAGGGAGGCGCGCAGCTCGAAGGCGAACGCGGTGGCACCGGGTGAGGCCGCGGCGTCCCGTTCGGGGAGATGGACCTCCAGGATCATCGTGCCCCGGCCCATCGTGGCGAGCGCGGCGCTGGCCGCGTTCGCCGAGGCGAGGGACAGACCGCGGTGGCGTACGGGTTCCTTCTCGGCGCGGGCCTCGCTCTCCTCCCAGGCGAGGCGGGCGGCGCGGGAGTCCAGCAGGGCGTCGCGGACCTGCCGGGGGCGGCGTTCGGCGGGCTGCGCATAGAGGTCGAACACCGCAAGGGCGTAGCGCCCGTTGGCCTCCAGCCATTCGGCGAGGCGGTCGCGGAGCTTGGGGGTCTCCCAGGCGGGGAACAGCGCGTACGACAGCATCGCGAGCAGTCCGCCGAGGAGGGTGAGCACGAGGCGCTCCTGGACGGTCTGCTCCCAGCCCGCACCGGCGAGGCCGAGCAGAAAGACGACATAGGCGGCCACACACGCCGAGGTCACCGAGACGCCGGTGCGCATCAGCAGATACATCAGCCAGACGCAGACCACGGCGAGCCCGGCACTGACGTACATGCCCGGATGCGCCAGGGCCATCAGCGCGCCCGCCACGGTCACGCCGACGAGGGTGCCGATGAAGCGGGCGATGACGCGGGAGTAGGTCTGGGCGAAGTCGGGGCGCATCACCATGACGGACGCGAGCGGCGCCCAGTAGCCGTGGCCGAACGGCAGCGCGGTGCCCAGCAGATAGCCGGCGCCGGCGACCGCGGAGACCCGGAGCGCGTGCCGCAGGATGTGCGAGGACCAGCGCGCCTCGCGGTGCAGGGAGCGCAGCGCGCCCGGCACCAGCCTGGGGACGCTGGGGCGCAGCAGATGGCCGCGCTCGGCCTCGGTGGTGGGGCGGGTGGCCCGGACCGGCTCGTCGGTGAGCTCGACGGCGTCGGCGAGCAGCGAGATCAGCCGGTACCCGGAGCGCCGGGCGGCCCCGTTGAGCATCGGGCCGGTGGCGGGGACCTCCAGAATGGCCATCGCCTCGGGGGGCAGCCGGACCGGTCTGGCGTGCCGTACCGCGTGGGCGACGGCGTCCAGGACGGTGGCCGCGGCGCCCAGCAGATCACGGGCCCGGTCGCGTTCGGGCCCTTCCAGAGGGGCGCCCACGACCGGGTCGGCGAGGGAGGCGAGGACCGGCCGGACGCGCTCGGCCAGGCCGCGGGGGCCGTGCAGTTGTACGGGGCGGCGCCTGGCCTGACGTGGGGTCACGGCGGAGGCGAGCCGGGCGTCCATCAGGGGCGACGGGTCGAACGGGGCGACCGGGTCGTGCCGCAGCCGCCGGGCGTAGTCCGCCTCGTCGGCCAGCGCATCGGCGAGCGCATCGCGCTGGACGCCCCAGGGGCGGATCGGGAAGACCACGATGAGGGTGGCCTGGACGAGACCGCCGTAGGAGATCAGGGCGGCGTGCTCCAGTGCGCCGAGGACGGACGTCGGCAGGGTGACGGTGACCAGCATGATCGCCACGGTCTGGGTGCCGACCAGCCCGGCGACCGGGCCGATCGCCCAGGCCATCCCGGCCAGAAGGGTCCAGCCGGCCAGCAGCAGGACGAAGGCGACGAGACGGGCGGCGGCGAGATAGCCGAGGAAGGTGGAGACCGCCAGCGCGCCGGCCACGGCGAGCGCGAGCACCGGGCGCGGCCGCATGCTGCGCTGGAAGGTGACGGTTCCGGCGGCGAACGCGCCGAAGGCGGCGGACACCGCGAGGGCCGGGTCGCCGCGCCACAGGCACAGGCCGATGACGAGGCCGACGCCGACCGTGCCGCGGATGGCGATCAGCGGGGTGAGCTTGGTCCGCTCGATGGTCAGCCCCGAACGAGCGGCTTCCTTGAGCGCACGCGACCAGGTCATAGCGAGAGGATACGGGCCGAAGGCGGGCGTTCCGGACTGCCTGGAGCGTGAGGGGTGTCCGCGCGTACCGCCGCCCACCCACCGGGAAAATCCCGGTAAACCGCCCTTCCGGTCTGCGTAAAACATCCCAGGTCGCGAAGGGGATGGCCGGGTTCCGGGCGGCGGTGCGAGCAAGCCGACACCCCGGAAGGGAAACCCGGGCCCGCACCGGCCCCCTCTTGCTGGTCAGCCGGGACAGCTCCCGGATGTCCGGCAAGGAGAAGGCCCCGTGCGCAAAGCCCTGTTCCATCCGGTGATCGCGCTGATCACCCTGACCGTTCTCGTCTGTACGGCCGGCTGCGGCACCGGCGCCACCGCCCAGGCCTCTCCGATACGGTTCGGCGGTCCCCAGGCAGGCGCGGCGCTGCATGCCATGCCTCCGGGCAAGCGGTCGCTGGTGCAGTGGCCCACGCGCCCGATCAGCTTCGACGAGGAGAGCCGGGTCGGCGGGGCCGGCCGGAACACCCCGATAGGCGTGACCACCCTGCACGGCCCGAAGTCGGGCTTCACGGGGAAGGTGTGGGTGTGGGCGCCGCCGGAGTACTACGAGAAGCGGAACGCGAACAAGGGCTTCCCGGTGATGGAGGCACTGCCCGGCTCGTACGGCTTCCCCCGCAACTACTGGATCGGCTCCGACCTCAAATTGGAGGAGAACCTCGCCCAGTGGTCCAGGAACGGCAGCAGCCTGCCCTTCATCGTCGTCATGCCGGTGCTCAACCCCGATGACAAGCAGTACTACGACGGCAGCGACATACCGGGCCGGCCGAAGATCGGCACCTGGCTCAGCCAGGACGTGCCCGATCTCGTACGGCAGAACTTCCGCACCCTCAAGACCCGCGACGCCTGGGCGGTCATGGGCTCCTCCTCGGGCGGCTTCGCGGCCCTGAAGAACGTGCTCCAGCACCCGGACACCTTCAAGGTGGCGATCCCCAACGGGCCGGACATCGTGCCCGACTCGCCACTGTGGAACGGCCACGCCAAGGAGGAGCGGGAGAACAACCCGGAGGTACTGGCCCGCCGGCTGATGGCCCGTGGTGGACCGCCGGTCTACCTCGCCTTCCAGGACGGCTCCCAGGAGAACACGGTGCTGCCGAAGGTACGGCAGTTCATCGCCCGGTACGGGCACGGTCCGGTGCACACCCGGCTGCAGATCGTGCCGGGCGGCACGCACAGCGCGGCGACGTATGTACAGGGCATGGGCGAGGGCACGATGCGCTGGGTCAGTGCACACATGCAGGGGCCGACCGCCTGACCGCGGCGGCCGGCCCCGGCGGCGCCGGGCTGCTCACTGCCCGCAGTCGACGTTCTGCAGGGCGATCGGGCGGGATTCCAGGCCCACATAGGCGGTGAAGGAGCTGCGGACCCCGCCGTCCCAGAAGGTGGTGACCGTCGCCCAGCCGACCGCGGCGGACTGGGCGGTGGTCACCTTGCCGATGGTGATCTTCCGCGGGGTGTTCTGGGCGCACAGCAGCAGGTCGTAGCCCTCGGTATGGGCGGCCCGGTCCTTGAGGTAGTCCGAGACCTGGTGCTCGCGCGACCAGGCGCCGGGGCCGTGCTGACCGTAGAAGGACGTCAGGAAGCGGTGGATCTCGGCGGCGGTGTGCCGGCCGTTGGGGTCGGAGCGGACGGTGCCGGCGGCCGGCGCGGTCCGCGGGTGCGCGGCCGCGGAGGCCGGGCCGGAGGCGGCGAGGGTGAAGGTCAGGCCGAGCGCGGCGGCACCGGCTGCGGCAACGGCGGCGGTCTTACGCGAAGCGGTACGGAGCATGCGATGTCCTCAGACTTCGGGCTTTTGAACGCTGTGCCCTCTAGACAGCCGACCGCCCCGAATGGTTGCAACCCACCGCCGCGGCCCCCGTCATGCGGCCGTCACGACACCACGTCCTTGTGCGCGAACCCCCGGAACGCCAGCGCGCACAGCACCAGCGCATACGCCACCGACACCGCCGAGCCCTGGATCATCCCGGCCCACTCCATCCTGGGCTGCAGCGCGTCCACCCAGGAGTACTGCCAGTGGGCGGGCAGCACATCGCGCCAGGCACCGAGGGCGGTGACCTGGTCGAGGACATTGCCGACGATGGTCAGCCCGACGGCGCCGCCGACCGCGCCCAGCGGTGCGTCGGTCACCGTCGACAGCCAGAACGCCAGCGCCGCGGTGACCAGCTGGCTGACGAAGACATAGCCGACCGCGATCGCCAGCCGCGGCAGCGCCACCTCCGCGGGCAGCGCACCGCCGGTGGGCAGTTGCAGCGGGCCCCAGCCGTACGCCGCGGTGCCCACGCCCAGCGCGACCAGCGGCAGCAGCAGCATCGCGGCGGCGCTGAACAGCAGCCCGACGGTGAGCTTGCTCAGCAGCAGCCGGGCCCGTGGGACCGGCGCGGCGAGCAGATAGCGCAGCGAGGACCAGCTCGCCTCGGAGGCGATCGTGTCACCGCAGAACAGGGCCACCGGGACCACCAGCACAAAGCCCGCTGAGACGAACAGGGCGGTGGCCGCGAAGTTGCCGCCGGAGGCGGTGGCGCTGTCCATCAGGGTGATCCGGCCCCCTCCGCGCCCGTTCGGGTCGCCGCCGATCGCGAACGCCGCCGCCAGCACGAACGGCAGCAGCGCCAGCACGGCGGCGATCACCAGGGTGCGCCGCCGCCACAGCTGGCGCCGGGCCTCGACGCGCAGCGGAAGGGTGCGGCGCGGGCGGTAACCCGGCGCCCGCGCCGTGGCGTTCGCGGTCATCGGTCACCTCCGATCAGGGTGAGGAAGGCGTCCTCCAGGCGTCGGTGCGGGCCGATGCGGTCCACCGCGACCCCCAGCCGGAGCAGTTCGGTGAGCAGTTGGGTGGGGGTGGCATCGCCCAGCCGTACGAGGAGGCCGCCCTCGGCGCGTACCACCGAGACGACACCCGGCAGCGCGTCCGCCTTCTCCACCACGGCGTCGCCGACCGGTTCCGCGACACCGACCAGCAGGGTGTCGCCGGCGCCGACGATCGCGGCGACCGGACCGGCCTGCACCAGCCGCCCGCGGTCCATCACGACCAGATGCGTACAGCTCTGCTCGACCTCGGACAGCAGATGGCTGGAGACGATGACGGTGCGCCCGGCGGCGGCGTAGCGGATCAACACCTCGCGCATCGCACGGATCTGCGGCGGGTCGAGCCCGTTGGTCGGCTCGTCGAGGATCAGCAGATCCGGCAGGCCGAGCATGGCCTGGGCGATCGCGAGACGCTGCCGCATGCCCTGGGAGTAGGTGCGCACGGCGCGTTGCAGGGCGTCGCCGAGACCGGCGATCTCCAGTGCCTCGTCGAGCTGCGCATCGTCGGCGGGCCGGCCGGTTGCCTGCCAGTACAGCTCCAGGTTGGCGCGGCCGGACAGATGCGGCAGGAAGCCGGCGCCCTCGATGAACGCACCGACCCGCGACAGCACCGGAGCACCCGGCCGGACGGCCTGCCCGAAGATCCTGATCTCCCCCTCGTCGGGCGTGATCAGCCCCATCAGCATGCGCAGGGTGGTGGTCTTGCCGGCGCCGTTGGGCCCCAGCAGGCCGAGCACCTGCCCCTTCTCGACACGGAAGGCGAGGTCCCGTACGGCATACCTGTCGGCGGACCTGGCGTAGCGCTTGGTCAGCCCGCTGATCTGCAGCGGGACCTCGGTGAGCGCCGGGTCGGGGGCGGGCGCCGCGGCCTTGCGGCGGCCGGTGAGCAGCAGCAGCGCGGCGAGCACCGCGGCCGCGGCGGGCAGCTGCCAGGTCCAGGCGGGCAGCGGGACCGCCGCGCTGCGTACCTGGGGCGCGGTGGGCACGCTGAGCGCGCCGCCCTGCAGCGAGACGGTGTAGGTGGCGGGTTCGGCCGGTGAGGCATAGCCGAGGTCGGTGGCGGAGAGCACCAGCCGCAGCCGGTGGCCGGCCGCGAGGTCATGGTCGACGGCGGGCAGCCGGAGCCGCACGGTCCTGCCGTCGTGGGCGTCCTTGACCCGGTAGGGCGTGACGAGCTGGGAGGGCAGCACCTGGCGGCGGCCGTCCGGGGCGACGTCGTAGACCTTGGCGAAGAACACCGCGTCCCGGGAGCTGGACCGCAGGTGGACGGTGGCGGTGGGGCTGCCGGTGAGGTGGACGGGGGTGCGCAGCGGCGCCGAGGCGAAGGCGGCGTACTGGCCGGGGAAGTCCAGGGACAGCCCGCCGGCGCCGAGCGAGGAGAGCTTGCCGAGCGCCCCGACACCGGGCATGGCGGACAGAGCGGGCGGTCCGGCGCCCGCCGGGTTGCTGAGGGTCTGGGTGCGGCCCGCGAGCCGGATCCGCCGCGGATCGTTGTCCAGGCCGGTGTAGCGGTCCGCGCTCGCGCCGCCCAGGCGCACCGCGCCGTCGGTGGAGTCCACTCCCCCGGTGCGGCTGATCCGGAACGCGGGCCCGGTGCCGGCGTGCTTGTCGCCCTTCAGATAGCGGTCGAACCAGTCCGTCGTACGGGCCTCCAGGCGGGCGGTCTCCCGGTCGCCGCCGTCGTGTCCGCCGGCGATCCAGTCGACATCGACCGGCGCGCCGTTCTTACGGATCGTCCGCTGCATGGCGTCGGCCTGGTCGAGCGTGAACAGCGAATCGGTCTGGCCCTGCATGATCAGGGTCGGCACCTTGATGCGGTCGCCGACGGCGGACGGGCTGCGGGCCGCCAGGAGCCGACGGGCCGCGTCGTCCGGTCTGCCGTTGACGGCGACCCGCTCGTACGTCCGGCACAGCTCCGGCTCGAACCGCACGCAGCCGCCGGGAACCCTGGGCGCGGTGCCCGCCGGGCCGGTGGACGGGCCCCCCGGCCCGGTGGTGAAGAAGATCCCCGCCCACAGCTTCTTGAACACGCCGTGGGGGAAGAGGGCGTCGGCGAGATTCCAGTAGGTGATCTGGGGGGCGATGGCGTCGACGCGCCGGTCGTAGCCGGCCGCCAGCAGCGAGATCGCGCCGCCGTAGGAGCCGCCGGCGACGCCCACCCGGGGATCGCCGGCCTTGTCGAGCCGGACTTCGGGGCGCTCGGCCAGCCAGTCGATCAGCCGGCGGACGTCGGCGACCTCGCCGTGCGGGTCGTTGAGGCCGATCTTCCCGGTGGACCTGCCGAAGCCCCGCGCCGACCAGGTCAGTACGGCGTATCCGTCCCGGGCCAGCTGCTCGGCCTGGGGGCGGAGGGTGGCCTTGGTGGCGCCGAAGCCGTGGGCGAGCAGCACCGCGGGCCGCCGCCCGCCGGAGTGCCCCGCCGTGAAGAAGGAGGTGTCGATCCGCACCTTCGCCTTGCTGCCGGGCCGGTCGGGCATGGTCAGCACCCGGTCCGCACGGTGTACGGCGGGCGCGGCGTCCGAGGAGGCGGCCGCCCAGGTGCCGCCTCCGATGAGGACGGCCAGCGCACCTGCGGCGGCGTACAGGCGCCGGCCGCGCAGTCTGAGACCTCGGAGATCCATACCGTGAATCCTAGGTACGGACCGGAGCGGGCGGCCGGTACCCCGGGCGGAACCCCGCGGCCTCCCCGGGGAGTAGGGTTCGCCGTTTCCGTACCGCGGATGCGGTACGGAAACGGCAGGCCGGCCGCCCCGCGGAACCGGGGCGCGGCCCGCCCGTCAGTACTGCGGGGGCCCGAATCCGCCCTGCGGGGGTCCGAACCCGCCCTGCGGGGGCGGCGGGGTACCGGGCGGCATCGGCGGGGTTCCGGGCGGCATCGGCGGGCCGCCGGCCGGGGGCGCCGGGCCGACGGGCGGCTGCGGCTGCCAGGACGGCGGCGCCTGCGGGCCAGGCGGCGGGGCCTGCGGCACGAAGCCGGGCGCGGCGAACTGCGGCGCCTGGGACGGCGGATACCAGGCGGGGACGACCGGCTCACCGCGGCCCATCAGGACGAGCAGGGCCGGCGAGCCCAACAGGTCGAGCAGCAGCCCGATGTCGCCGATGACGGTCAGGCCCGGCATGGAGCCGCCCAGCGTGAAGAGGGTGCCGTTGCCGGCCAGCCCGATCACCGTCACCACGGCGCCGGGCAGCGCCGCGATCGCCAGCCCGAAGGCCAGGCCCCGGGCCCCGGCGCCGCGCGTCAGACTGCTCACCGCGGCTACCCCGGTCAGCACGAGGAGGACCAGCGCGGACCAGCCGGGGGCCATGCTCAGCAGCGAGCTGAGGACGCCCTTGCCGAGGTAGAACATGGTGGCGGAGCCGGTGCCGCCCTGCACCAGCATGTAGAGCTGCCAGGCCAGGTTGCACAGCACCATCGCGCCGAGCAGCAGCCCGGCCGCCACACCGGCCGTACGGACCGGGCGCTTCGGCGGGTCACTGGGGGTGCTGCGCGGCCAGGAGCGCATCCCGGCGAGCAGCACGACGCCGGCGATGAGCGACACCAGCACCAGCAACATGGTGCTGATGAAGACGCCTTCGAAGATCGTGGTGTCCTGGTCGGCGTGCAGGAACCAGCGGTTGTCGCTGGTGTGGGTACCGGTGGCGATGCCGGCCTGCAGGGCGGTGGCGAAGGTGAGGGTGGTGGCGACCGCCAGCAGTCCGCCCGCCGCCCGCCGGCCGGCGAAGGCCGCGACCACCGCGGCCAACTGGACGGCGGCGAGACCGATATGGAAGGGGGCGGTGACCTGGTTGATGCCGCCGGACCGCTGGCGGGTCCAGGATTCCCAGACCCCGTCGATGCCGAACTCGCTGAGGTCCACGGCCAACCAGTAGGCCGTGAACAGGAAGAACAGCAGGCAGAATATCCCGCCGGTGATACGGGCGCCCTTGGCGAGCGCCAGGGTTTGCGGCATTTCGTCCCCCGGTTGTGTCGGTGCTCCGCGAGGAGCACCGTAGCAACGCACCGGGCCGCGGTCGCCCCCTGGACCGGGGGTCTCCCGCGCCCCGGCACACCCGCCCCCGGACCGGCCCGACCCCCTGCCGGCGGGTGTCCGGCAGGGGGTCGGGTCAGGGCGACGGGGCCGGGGCGTCCGTCAGGTACCGCGCCCGTCGGTGACGGCTTCCGTCACGGACGGCTTCCGTCGGACCGTGCGTCCGTCAGTGGTTGCTGGGGAAGCCCAGGTTGATACCGCCGTCGGACGGGTCGGGCCAGCGGGTGGTGACGACCTTGCCGCGGGTGTAGAAGTGCACACCGTCATTGCCGTAGATGTGGTGGTCACCGAAGAGCGAGTCCTTCCAACCGCCGAAGGAGTGGTAGCCGACCGGCACCGGGATCGGCACGTTCACCCCGACCATGCCGGCCTCGACCTCCAGCTGGAAGCGGCGGGCCGCGCCACCGTCGCGGGTGAAGATCGCGGTGCCGTTGCCCCACGGCGAGTTGTTCATCAGCGCGATGGCCTCGTCGTAGGTCTCGACGCGGACCACGGACAGCACCGGGCCGAAGATCTCGTCGCGGTAGGCGTCCATCTCGGGCGTGACGTTGTCCAGGAGGGAGACACCCATCCAGTGGCCGTCCTCGTAGCCCTCGACGGTGTAGCCGGTGCCGTCGATGACGACATCGGCACCCTGGGCCGCGGCGCCGGAGACGTACGAGGCGACCTTGTCGCGGTGGACCTTGGTGATCAGCGGGCCCATCTCGGAGGCCGGGTCGTCACCGGGGCCGATGGACAGCTGGTCGGCGCGCTCCTTGATCTTGCCGATCAGCGGGTCGGCGGTCTCACCGACGGCCACGACGACGGAGATCGCCATGCAGCGCTCGCCGGCCGAACCGTACGCGGCGTTGATCGCGGAGTCCGCGGCCAGGTCGAGGTCGGCGTCCGGGAGGACCAGCATGTGGTTCTTGGCGCCGCCCAGCGCCTGGACCCGCTTGCCGTTGGCGGTGCCGGTGGTGTGGATGTAGCGGGCGATGGGGGTGGAGCCGACGAAGGAGACCGCGGCGATGTCCGGGTGCTCCAGGATGGCGTCGACGGCCACCTTGTCGCCGTTGACGACATTCAGCACACCGTCGGGCAGACCCGCCTCGGCGGCCAGCTCGGCGAGCTTGAACGCGGCGCTGGGCACTTTCTCGCTGGGCTTGAGGACGAAGGTGTTGCCGCAGGCGATGGCCAGCGGGAACATCCACATCGGCACCATCGCCGGGAAGTTGAACGGCGTGATGCCGGCGACCACACCGAGGGACTGTCGGATCGACGCCACATCGACGCGGGTGGAGACCTGGGTGGACAGCTCGCCCTTGAGCTTCTCGGGGATGCCGCAGGCCAGCTCGACGATCTCCAGGCCGCGGGCCACCTCACCGAGCGCGTCGGAGTGCACCTTGCCGTGCTCGGCGGTGATCAGCCGCGCGATCTCCTCGCGGTGCGCATCGAGCAGCTCGCGGTACTTGAACAGCACCGAGGTGCGCTTGGACAGGGAGCTGGTGCCCCAGGTGGCGAAGGCTTCCTTGGCCGCGCCGACGGCCGCGTCGACCTCGTCGACCGAGGCGAAGGCGACCTGCTTCTCCTGGGCGCCGGTGGCCGGGTTGTAGACCGGGCCGAAGTTGCCGGAGACGCCCTCGACGGGCTTACCGCCGATCCAGTGGCTGATGGTCTTCATGCGGGAGGGCCTTTCTGGGTGACGACTTCGAGCGGGAGTCAGAGGTGGCGGCGGCGCCCGGCGGTGTGCCGGTCGTACGCCTCGCGGGCAGCCACCGCCGCCGGACGTGTCGCGGTCTCGGCAACAGGAACATCCCACCAGGCCTGGGCCTCCGGCGCGCCCGGCACAGTGTCAGCCGTTTCGGTCTCGACATAGACACATGTGGGCCGGTTCGCGCCACGCGCCTCGGCGAGGGCGGCGCGCAGCTCACCGACGGTGGCCGCACGCAGCACCTGCAGACCGAGCGAGGCGGCGTTGGCCGCGAGATCGACCGGCAGCGGCGCACCGGTGTAGGTGCCGTCCCCGGCGCGGAAGCGGTAGTCGGTGCCGAAGCGCTCACCGCCGGTCGCCTGGGACAGCCCGCCGATGGAGGCATAACCGTGGTTCTGGACGAGGACGATGTTGATGTTGATGCCCTCCTGGACCGCGGTGACCAGTTCGGTGGGGTTCATCAGATACGTACCGTCGCCGACCAGCGCCCACACCGGCCGGTCGGGGGCGGCGAGCCGGACACCGATCGCGGCGGGGATCTCATAGCCCATGCAGGAGTACCCGTATTCGAGGTGGTACTGCCTGCGGGACCGGGCACGCCAGAGTTTGTGCAGGTCACCGGGGAGGGAACCGGCCGCATTGATGATCACGTCGGTGTCGTCCACGACGGCGTCCAGGGCACCGAGGACCTGGGTCTGGGAGGGCCGTACGGACGGGTCCTCGGCGCCGAACGCGGCGTCCACCCGGCGCTCCCAGCCGGCCTTCGCCGCCCGGTAGGCGGCCTCGTACTCCGCGTCGACGCGCCGGCCGGACAGCTCCTTGGTGAGCGCTTCGAGTCCGGTACGGGCGTCGGCGACCAGGGAGAGCGCGCCGAGCTTGTGGGCGTCGAAGGACGCGATGTTGAGGTTGAGGAAGCGGACGCCGGGCGCGGCGAAGAGGGTCGAGGAGGCGGTGGTGAAGTCGGTGTAGCGGGTGCCGACGCCGATGACCAGGTCGGCCTCGCGGGCGAGGGCGTCGGCGGTGGCGGTGCCGGTGTGGCCGATCCCGCCGACGTCGGCGGGGTGGTCGTGGCGCAGCGAGCCCTTGCCGGCCTGGGTGGACGCGACGGGGACACCGGTGGCGTCGGCGAACGCGCACAACGCGTCCTCGGCCTCGCTGTGATGGACACCGCCGCCCGCGATCACCAGGGGCCGGCGGGCGGCACGCAGGGCCCGTACCGCATCGGCGAGGGCATCGGCGTCGGGGGCGGGCCGGGGGATGCGCCAGACCCGGTCGGCGAAGAACTCCTCCGGCCAGTCGTACGCCTCGGCCTGGACGTCCTGCGGCAGCGCGAGGGTGACCGCGCCGGTGTCGACGGGGTCGGCGAGCACCCGCATGGCCTGCAGGGCCGCGGGGATCAGCGCCTCGGGCCGGGTGACCCGGTCGAAATAGCGCGAGACCGGGCGCAGCACGTCATTGACGGAGACATCGCCGGCGAAGGGCACTTCGAGCTGCTGGAGAACCGGGTCGGCGGGCCGGGTCGCGAAGACGTCACCGGGCAGCAGCAGGACCGGAAGGCGGTTGACGGTGGCGAGTGCCGCACCGGTGACGAGGTTGGTGGCACCGGGGCCGATGGAGGTGGTGACGGCCTGTGCGCCGAGCCGGTCGCGCTGCCGGGCGTAGCCGACGGCGGCATGCACCATGGCCTGCTCGTTGCGGCCCTGGAGATAGGGGAGCGCCTCGCCGGACTCCAGGAGGGCCTGGCCGATACCGGCGACATTGCCGTGGCCGAAGATGCCCCAGCAGGCATTGATCAGGCGGTGCCGGCGGCCGTCCCGCTCGGTGTACTGGTGGGCGAGGAACTCGACCAGGGCCTGCGCGACCGTCAGGCGGCGTGTCGTCGGGGCGTTCATCGGGCGTCTCCTGCGGGCGCTTCGTAGAGGGGGAGGCGGGGGTCGACGGGCTGATCGGGCCAGGTGCCGCGGATCCAGCCGTGGTCGGGGTGATCGCAGATCAGCCACTCGCGCTCTTCGCCGGGCCCTGCCATGACGTTGAGGTAGTACATGGCGTGCCCGGGGGCGGCGATGGACGGACCGTGCCAGCCGTCGGGGATGAGGACGGCGTCGCCACTGCGGACCTCGGCCAGCACATCGGTGCCGCGGCCGTGACCGGAGGGGCTGACGCGCTGGTAGCCGACGCCTTCCGTGCCGTGGGCGGACTCGATCTCGAAGTAGTAGATCTCCTCCAGCTCGGACTCCTCGCCGGGGCGGCACTCGTCGTGCTTGTGCGGCGGATAGGAGGACCAGTTGCCGCCGGGGGTGAGCACCTCCACGGCGATGAGCCTGTCGCACTCGAAGCTGCCCGCGGCGCCGAAGTTGTTGACCTGGCGGGAGCAGTTGCCGGTGCCGCGCAGCTCCACGGGGACGTCGGACGCGGCCCCGTAACGGGCCGGGAGACGGCGGTCGCAGCGGGCGCCGGTGAGCGCGAAGCGGCCGCCGGCGCCACTCGCGATCTGCACCTCGGCGTCGCGCGGTACGTACGCGAAGTCGGTGACCCCGCTGAACACGCTCTCCCGCCCGGTCAGTTCGAACGCCTCACCGCCGTCCGTCAGCACCGTGCAGCCGCCGGACAGCGGCAGCACGATCCACTCGCTGTCGCCGGTGGCGAAGGAGTGACGGCCACCGGGCGGCAGGTCGAGGACGCGCAGCGAGGAGTAGCCCCAGCCCGCGCGCTTCGGGTCGATGTCCAGCGCGTACGGGCCGTCCGCCGCCGCTGTGGCCTTCAGGTGGAATTCAGTGCTCATGTATCGAGTCTCCTGCGGAAGTCGCGGTGTTCACAGCAGGCCTACGGCGGTGTCCACGGCGGCGGCGACATCACCGTCGGCCGGATAGAGCAGGGAACGGCCGACGACCAAGCCCTGCACCGTCGGCAGCCGCAGCGCCTTGCGCCACTTCTCGTAGGCGGCTTCCTGCTCCTGCACGGTGCTGCCGATGTCGCCGCCGAGCAGCACGGTGGGCAGGGTGGTGGTCTCGCAGACCCGGGCCATGGCGTCGGGGTCGTCGGTGACCGGCAGCTTCAGCCAGGTATAGGCGGAGGTGCCGCCGAGGCCGGAGGCGATGGCCACCGAGCGGGTGACGGCCTCGGCGCTGAGGTCGTTGCGGACCGCGCCGTCTATCCGGGAGGAGAGGAACGGCTCGACGAAGGTGGGCAGTTGCCGCTCGGCCATCGCATCGATGACGCGAGCGGTGGTCTCCAGAGTGGTCAGCGAGCCGGGGTCGCTGTAGTCGATGCGCAGCAGCAGTTTCCCGGCGTCGAAACGGAGCCGGGCGAGATCCTGGGGACGGTGGCCGGTGAACCGGTCGTCCATCTCGAAGGAGGCGCCCGCGATGCCGCCGCGGTTCATGGACCCCATGACGACCTTGCCTTCGAGGGCCCCGATCAGCAGCAGGTCCTCCAGGATGTCGGCGGTGGCGAGCACACCGTCCACACCGGGCCGGGACAGCGCAAGGACCAGCCGTTCGAGCAGATCGAGGCGGTTGGCCATGGCGAGCTGCCGGTCTCCGACGGCGAGCGCGCCGCGGGCCGGGTGATCGGCCGCGACGATCATCAGCCGGCCGCTGTCGCCGATGAGCGGGCGACGGGTGCGGCGGGCGGCGGCCTCCGCGACGGCTTCGGGGTGCCGGGCCCGCAGCGTCGCGAGGTCACTGATCCGAGGGTTCAAGGCTCAACTCACCTTCTTGAGTGCACAGGTGGGGCGGGGCGGCGGCGGGTGCGGGGCGGGTGTGGCCGCGGGGGCCGGGCGGCGCGAGTGCGGCTTGGTTCGGGCCGGGGTGGGGCGGGTCCGGCCGCGGGAACGGGGCGGGTGCGGATCCGGACATGGAGGTCACCGGCCCGCGAGGAAGGCGTCGACCTCGTCGGCCGTCGGCATCGCGGACGAGCAGGCGAGGCGCGAGGCGACGATGGCGCCGGCGGCGTTGGCGTAGCGCATCATCGGCTCCAGATCCCAGCCGGCCAGCAGGCCGTGGCAGAGCGAGCCGCCGAAGGAATCACCGGCACCCAGGCCGTTGACGACCTCGACGGGCGTGGGCGGAACCTCGGCGGTGCGGCCGTCCCGGTGCACGGCGAGCACACCCTTGGGGCCCTGTTTGATGACGGCGAGCTCCACACCCATGTCCAGCAACGCCTGGGCGCAAGCCTTGGGATCGCGCAGTCCGGTGGCGACCTCGGCCTCGTCGACATTGCCGACCGCCACCGTCGCGTGCCGAAGGGCGGCTTCGTAGTACGGGCGGGCGGTGGCCATCGCCGCGGCGCCGCGCACGCCGCCGTCCCCGGAGGCGCCGCCCTCGCCGCCCCAGAACATCGGCCGCCAGTCCAGGTCGAAGACGGTCGTGCCGCTCTTGGCGCGGGCCTCCAGCGCGGCGAGGGTGGCACTGCGGCTGGGCTCCTCGCACAGCCCCGTGCCGGTGATCCAGAAGATCCGGGCCGCCGCGATGGCGTCCTGGTCGAGCTCCTCGGGCCGGATGACCAGGTCGGGGGCCTTGGGGCGGCGGTAGAAGTAGAGCGGGAAGTCGTCCGGCGGGAAGATCTCGCAGAAGGTGACCGGCGTCGGATAGGCATCGACGGGGGTCACCCAGCGGTCGTCCACGCCGAAATCGCGCAGCGCCTGGTGCAGATAGTCGCCGAACGGGTCGCTTCCGGTGCGGCTGATGACGGCGCTCCGCCGGCCGAGCCGGGCCGCGGCCACCGCCACATTGGTGGCCGAGCCCCCGAGGAACTTCCCGAACGTCTCCACCTGCGCCAGCGGCACACCGGTCTGCAGCGGGTAGATGTCGACTCCGATGCGGCCCATGGTGATCAGGTCGTACGGCTCGGTCATGTGCGCCCCTTCGGGTCAGGCCGGCGCGGCGGGTTCGGCAGGTTCGGCTCTGAGGAAAGGTCTAACGGGGAGAGTCAGACCCTGTCAACAATTTGTCCTTACATACTGACGTCGAAGACGTGTCACGGGGGTCGCGGGGGTCGCGGGGGTCGCGGGGGCCGCGGGGGTCGTGGGGGTCGCGGGGACGCCGAAGGGGGTCGTGAGGCTGGAGGCACCCGGAGGGCGGATGGACGGATGGACGAATGGACAGCGGGGGACGGGTAACGAGTGACAGGTCGTGGGCGGCGGCAGATGACGAGTGACGGGCGATAGATGGCGGGTGGCGGGTGGTAAGCGGCAGACGGGCGACCGGCCCCACCCGACCGAGGGATCACCCCGCCCGCCCCCGAAGACCGGGCCACCCGACCGAGGGGCCAACCCGCCGACCCCGGAAAACCAACCCGCACGACCGAGGGACCAGCCCGCCAGACCCGCAAAACCGCCCCCCCCCCCCCGACCGAGGGATCAGCCCACCAAGCAGGGAACCGACCACCCGACCGAGGAACCGATCCCCAGGCCGGGAAACCCGCCCGACCGGCGATGAACCGACCCACCAGGGCGGGGAATCCACACGACGGGCGCGCGCCCCGGGCGCCTCCCGAGCGACAAAGTCCTTAAGTCCTTATGTCAGGACGAAGTCTTGACACTCCCCGGGGCGGCAGAGAGGCTGTGCCCCACGACCCACCCCAGCGCCTCCCGGTCACCGCCGACCGGCGAGAGGAGAGCCGCAGCATGTCCGTTCCCCATGCCGCCCCGCCCGTCCTGGACCGCCTCCGCGTCGGTTCCGCACCCGACTCGTGGGGAGTCTGGTTCCCCGACGACGACCAGCAGGTCCCCTGGCAGCGCTTCCTGGACGAGGTCGCCGAGGCAGGCTACGAGTGGATCGAGCTCGGCCCGTACGGCTACCTGCCCACCGATCCTGCCGTCCTGCACGACGAGATCGCCCGCCGCAGCCTGAAGGTCTCGGCCGGCACGATCTTCACCTCGCTGCACCACGGCCCGTCCGTATGGGACAAGACCTGGGCACATGTCTCCGAGGTCGCCACCCTCACCCAGGCGATGGGCGCGGGACACCTCGTCGTCATCCCGTCCTTCTGGCGGGACGACAAGACCGCCGAGGAGATCGAGCCGCGCGAGCTGACCGTGGAGCAGTGGAAGCATCTGACCACCGGCATGGAGCGGCTGGGCAAGCGCGTACGGGACGAGTTCGGGCTGGACATCGTCGTCCACCCGCACGCCGACACCCATATCGACACCGAGGAACACGTCGAGCGGTTCCTGCACGTCACCGACTCCGACCTGGTCAACCTCTGCCTGGACACCGGCCATTACGCCTACTGCGGCGGCGACAGCGTCAAGCTGATCCGCACCTATGGCGAGCGGATCGGCTACCTCCACCTCAAGCAGGTCGACCCGGACATCCTCGGCGAGGTCGTCGCCAAGGGCACCCCGTTCGGCCCGGCCGTCAAGCAGGGCGTGATGTGCGAACCGCCGCTCGGCGTGCCCGCACTGCCGCCCGTCCTGGAGGCCGCCCAGGAACTGGATGTCGACCTCTTCGCCATCGTTGAGCAGGACATGTATCCCTGCCCGCCCGACCAGCCGTTCCCCATCGCCGAGCGCACCCGCCGCTTCCTGCGCTCCTGCGGCGCCTGAGCCGTCCGCGCCCAGATGCGCGCGCCGGGCACACGGAAACCGCTCATGCGGCAAGGGCCTCGCATGCGGCGGATGCCTCGCATACGGCGGGCGTCCCGCACACGGCAGGCGCCTCGCGTGCGGATGCCCCACATGCGGGCGCCTCGCCTGCGGGCGCGTCACACGCGAGCGCCTCGCACGCAGGAGCGTCACATGCGGGCGCCTCGCCTGCGGGTGCCTTGCCCGCTAGCGCCTCGACACGCATGCCTCGCGGGCACGCACCTCTACCTCGCGGGCGCGCACCTCACAGCGCGTGCCTCGATTCGCAGCTCGGCATGGGCGCCTCGACGGGCACGCATTGAGGCCGTACAGCTTGAGGCCGTGCGCCCTGCGGTCATGTGCCCTGCGGCCGTACGCCCTGAGGTCATGTGCCCTGCGGCCGTGCGCCTTGATACGTGCGCCCCAGGTATGTATGTCTCGCATGCATATGCCTCACGACGCCTCCTCACACCCCGGCAACGATTACGGAGAGTAAT
Source organism: Streptomyces sp. NPDC048434 (assembly GCF_043200375.1). Classification (NCBI taxonomy): domain Bacteria; kingdom Bacillati; phylum Actinomycetota; class Actinomycetes; order Kitasatosporales; family Streptomycetaceae; genus Streptomyces; species Streptomyces sp. NPDC048434. The sequence continues at coordinate 107,051 of NZ_JBICXQ010000010.1, forward strand.
CAGTTCCCCAGGGTACATCACACGCTGTAGCACGTAAGGACTTGAGGACGACATGACTTCGCACGAAACGCTGGGTGTGGCGGTCATCGGCACCGGCCGGATGGGCGCCGACCATGTACGCCGGATCAATGAGGTGATCAGCGGTGCCCGGGTGGCGGCCGTGGTCGACATCGATGCGGACCGCATCAAGCACCTCGCCGACGGCATCGAAGGGTGCACCCCGTACACCGACCCGGCCGCCGCCATGGACGACCCCGCCGTGGACGCCGTACTGATCGCCTCCCCGGGCCCCGTGCACGAGGCGGCGCTGCTGGACGCCTTCGCGCGTGATCTGCCCGTGCTGTGCGAGAAGCCGCTGACGCCGGACGCCGCCTCCGCGCTGCGCGTCCTGGAGGCCGAGCAGGCGCTGGGTCACCGCCGCGTCCAGGTCGGATTCATGCGGCGTTACGACGCCGACTACCGCACTCTCAAGTCCCTTCTGGACCAAGGCACTTATGGCCGTCCGCTGATGTTGCACAACAAGCATCGCAACGCCGACACCCCGCCCGGCTTCACCAACGCGATGATGATCAATGACTCGGTGGTGCACGAGATCGATGTGACCCGCTGGCTGCTGGAGGAGGAGATCACCGCGGTCCGTGTGCTGCGCGCGGCTCCGACCGGAAACGCCCCGGAGGGCCTCAGCGACCCGCAGCTGATCCTCTTCGAGACCGCGGGCGGCCAGGTCGTGGACACCGAGCTCTTCGTGAATTGCGGCTTCGGCTACCAGGTCAGCTGCGAGGCGGTCTGCGAGGGCGGCACCGCGAGGATCGGCGATGACCACGGAGTGTTCAGCAACGTCGCGGGCCGCTGGGGCGGCGCCATCACCCCCGGTTTCGTGGAGCGCTTCGAGGAGGCCTACGACCGGCAGGTGCAGCACTGGGTGAACGCCACCCGGCGCGGCGAGGTCGAGGGCCCCAGCTGCTGGGACGGCTACGCCGCGGCCGCGGTGTGCGAGGCGGGCGTGCGGGCACAGACCACCGGCGAGCGCGTGACCGTCGACCTGATCGAGCGGCCCGCACTGTATCGCTGAGGCGCCGTATCGCTGAGGCGCCGTATCGCTGAGGCGCCGTATCGCTGAGGCGCGCCCCGTCCCCGGGCGGCCCGTACCGCCGAACGCCGAGCCGCCACCGAGCCACGCCGTCCCACCGAACGTCGAGCCACGCCGTCCCACCGAACGCCACCCACCACACGTCCCACCGGCGCGCCCCGCCCCGCCCCCAGGGGCGGCCCCTGCCCCCGGGCCGCGCCCGCCCTTGATCCACCGAAAGGCCCCGTTCCACCGAAAGGCCCCGCACCATGTACGACGTACCTCCCGACGCCACCCAGCTCCGCCCCGGCCCCATACCCCGGTATCCGTCCTTCGCCCCGGCCGCCGGGTTGGCCGGCCCGGCGTACCGGAGCTGACGATGGCGGCTCCGACCAGCCAGGTGGCGTCCGCCGGCCCGCGCGAGAGCGTGCGGGCCCGCAGCGCCAAGCGCTTCATCGTCGGCATCGCTGCCATTGCCGCCCTCGGCGGCGCCCTGTTCGGCTACGACACCGGAGTGATCTCCGGCGCCCTCCCCTTCATGGAGAGCCACTTCGGCCTCACCTCTCTGGGCGAGGGCATCATCACCAGCGCGCTGCTGATCGGCGCGGCGTTCGGTTCGCTGATCGGCGGCCGGATGTCCGATGCGCTGGGCCGGCGCAACTCCCTGTTGTGGGCGGGCGCCGTGTTCATCGGTGGTGCGCTGGCCGTCGCGCTCTCCCCGAGCGTTGCCTTCATGACCGTGGCGCGCTTCGTCCTCGGGCTCGCCGTCGGCAGCGCCTCCGTCATCACCCCGCTCTACCTCTCCGAGGTCGCGCCCCCGCACATCCGCGGCCGGCTGGTCTCCTTCAACTCGCTGATGATCGTCAGCGGTCAGCTGCTCGCCTATCTCATCAATGCCGTCCTGGCGCACTGGGCGGCCTGGCGCTGGATGCTGGGCCTTGCGGCGCTGCCCGCCGTGGCGCTGTTCATCGGGCTCTTCTTCCTGCCCGACACGCCACGCTGGTACATCAGCAAGGGCCGGCAGGACGAGGCGGCCCGGGTGCTGCACCGTACGCTGCCCGCCGAGGACGTTCCCGCCGAGCTGGCCCGTATCGACCGTGCCCGTGCCCTGGAGACCGACGCCAGGCGCGGTGCCTGGCAGCAGCTGCGCACACCGTGGGTGCGGCGGCTGCTGCTGGTCGGCATCGGGCTGGCGGTCGTCCAGCAGATCACCGGTGTCAACGCGGTCGTCTACTTCGCCCCCAAGATCCTGGCGTCGACCGGTCTGGGTACCGGCGCCTCGATCACCGCCACCATCGCCGTCGGGGCGATCTCCGTCCTGGCCACCGCGATCGGAATGTCCTTGATCGACCGGGTCGGCCGGCGGCCCATGCTGCTCTCCGGTCTGGCCGGTATGGCCGTCTCGCTCGCCCTGCTCGGCGCCGCGTTCCGCCTGCCGCACTCCACCGCCGTCAGCGCCCTCGTCCTCGGTCTGATGGTTCTCTACATGGCGTTCATGCAGGCCACCCTCAACACCGGTGTCTGGCTGCTGCTCGCCGAGATGTTCCCCCTCAAGGTGCGCGGACTGGCCATGGGCGCCGCGGTGTTCATGATGTGGCTGGTCAACTTCGGGGTCGCGCTCGCCTTCCCGCTGCTGCTCGATGCGGTCGGCGCGGGCACCACGTTCTGGTTCTTCGGCGTGATGTGTGTTCTGTCGCTGGTGTTCTGCAAGCGGTACGCACCGGAGACGAAGGGGCTGGCCCTGGAGGATCTGGAGCACGAGCTGCGCAAGGCAGCGACGAACGGGAGCTGACGGCGGCGATGGGGAGCGGCCGCAGCGAACGGGAAAGGGTCGCAGCGGAGGAGTGCGTACGGCGCTGAGCGAGAAGTGCTGAGCGAGAAGTGCTGAGGCGTCGCAGGAACCGCGAACCGGGCTCCCGGCGTCAATACGGGTGGAATCACATCCAACGGGGGAAACGGTGGAATTCGTGAATGCCAACGCTCTCAGCCATGCCGTCAAGCGCACGGCCGTCCTGACCGCGACCGCGGGTCTGCTGACCGCCGGACTGCTCACCGGTCCGGCGTCCGCCGACAGTCCGACCGGCGACCGGCCCGGCACGCTGGCCGCCTGTGCGTACTACAACGGGAACGCCCTCACCGTCTACGGTCAGCGCGGCGACCGCGTCTCGCAGGTGCAGTGCCTGCTGGCGAACCGCCGCTATCTCCCCTGGGGAGATGTGACCGGGTATTTCGGTCCCAAGACCCGGGCCGCGGTGAAGAAGTTCCAGTCCGGGCACCATCTGACCGCCAACGGCAAGGTCGACAAGAAGACCTGGCGGGCGCTCTACGCCTGATCAGCTTCGGGCGGCCTGCCGTCCGGCAGATCCGCGGGTAGGGGTGGCGGGTCGGTTTCCCAGCTGGGGGACCGGCCCGCCACACGGCTGTTTGCAGGGTGTTCCCCGGGCCGGGCGGGGCCGGCCGACGCCGGGCCGGACCGTCCCGCCCCCGTCACAGCCATCCGCCTCGCGTCACGGCTGTCACCGTTACGCGCGGCTTCCGTCACAGCCGATCAACAGCCCCTCCCCGATGGTTACTCGGTGTCGTTGTCCAGGCACAGGGTGAGTGATCACCAGGCCGTACGCAGCCCCCTGCCGGCTCCCCCGGGCCGACCCTGCGTACGGCGCTCAGGAGGTGGCAGAGATGACCGACCGCAAGCTCTGGTCGTACAAGGAGATCGCCGCGCACATCCGGGTGCAGCCGGACACCGTGCGCTCCTATCGCAAGCACGGGCTGCTGCCCGAACCGGATCTGGTGGAGAGCGGAAAACCGTACTGGTTCGCCGACACGGTCAGAGCGTGGGTGGCGCAGCGGCCGGGCCAACGCGGCCGGCGCTGAGAGCCACCGGACCGGACCCGGGCCCCGGAGCCCGGGCGACGCCGGGACCCGGGCGGCACCCACCCGTCAGGCTTCCCCGGCCTCTACGATCGAGGTATGCCCCGGACATCCCCAGCAGCGGCACCCGCCAGGATCGCGGTGATCGGCGGCGGCGCGATCGGCGGCTACACCGCCGCCCTTGCCCGGTGGGCCGGCCTCGACGTCACGCTGTGCGTCCGCAGCCCACTGGACGGTCTGAGCGTCGAGAGCGGCGGCACGGTCCGGCCCGCGGCGGTGCGTATCGTCACCGATCCGGCGCAGGTGACGCCGGTCGACTGGGTGCTGCTGACCACCAAGGCGCAGGACACCGCGAGCGCCGAGGGCTGGCTGCGGCGACTGTGCGGCCGGGACACTGCCGTCGCGGTGCTGCAGAACGGCATCGGCCTGGCGGAGCGTGTCGCTCCACTCGTTCCGCGAGGCACCCGCATCCTCCCCACCGTGGTCTACATCTCGGCGGAGCGCACCGCGCCCGGCCGGGTCCTGCATCACGTCGCCAGTGAACTCCATGTACCCGAGGGCCCGTTGGCCGACCGGTTCGCCGCGCTGTTGGACGGCAGCGAGCTGCGGGTGCACCGCGTTTCCGACTTCACCACGGCCGCCTGGCGCAAGTTGTTCACGAACCTCGCGGCCAACCCGATCACCGCCCTTCTCCAGCAGCGGATAGGGATCTTCGCCGACCCGGAGATGGCCGCGCTCACCCGCGATCTGCTGCGCGAGGCGGCCGTTGTCGCGCGTGCCGAGGGCGCGGACATCGGCGAAGCGGACATCGCCAGGACGCTTGAGCTGTACGCGACCGCTCCCCGGGACGGCGGCTCCTCGATGCTCTACGACCGCCTCGCGGGCCGCCCGCTGGAGCATGAGTTCCTCACCGGCGCGGTGGTCAGGGCCGGTGAACGGCACGGCATCGCCACCCCGTTGAACAGGATGCTGCTGACCCTGCTGCGGGCGGTGGACCGCGAACTGCGGGGCGGGACGGCGTAAGGCAGGACGGCGTCGGGCGGGGCGGCGTCGGGCAGGGCGGCGTAAGACGGGGACGGCATAGGCGTGGCAGCGTAAGGCGGACGGCATAGGCGGGCCGACGGGCGGGCCGACGGGGCCGGGGCGGGAGAGGGCAGGTCGGGGCCGCGCCGGAGGGGGCGGGGCATGCGGGCATAGAGCGGGCCGGGGCGTGCACATGTAGGGCGGCCGGGGCATGCAGGCGTAAGGCGGGCCGGGACATACAGGTCCAGGGCCGGACGGGTCCAGGCGAGGATGCCCGGCCGCGGGTCAGGCGGGCCGGGGTGGTGCCGTCGAGCCCCTGATCTCCAGTTCCGGGGCCACGAGTTGCTGCCCGGCCGGGGCGTCGGGGCGCTCCATGCGGTCCAGGAGGCAGCGTGCCGCCCGTCGGCCGACCTCGTGGCTGGCGTTGTTCACCGAGTTCAGCCAGAGGTGGCGGATGCGGGCGAGATAGGTGTTGTCGTAGCCGACGAGGGAGAGGTCGGCGGGGACGTCCAGGCCCAGTTCCTGGGCGGCGGACAGGGCGCCGACGCCGGAGATGTCGTTGAACGCGAAGACGGCGGTGGGGCGTTCGGCAGTGGGGCGTTCGTCAGTGGGGCGTTCGGCGGCGTGGTGTCCGGTGCCGCGCGAGGGGCCGAGCAGCCGGACGGCCGCACGATAGCCGCCCTCCTCCGTCCCGTCGCCGCTCTCCACGACGGTGCTCGCCGCCAGGCCGTGCGCGCGTACGGCGGCCTCGAAGCCTCGGCGGCGCAGCTCGCCGACCAGTCCCTGTCCGGCGATATGGGCGATCCGCCGGTGACCGAGGCCGATGAGGTGCTCGGTGGCGAGCCGGGCGCCGCGCTCGTCGTCGTTGGCGACGAGGTCGACGCGCGGCAGCCGGGGTTCGTGGTTGCCCGCGATGACGGTCGGCAGCCGCTCGGCGACCTCGGCGAGGCCTTCGGTGTCCGGGAGCGTGCCGACGACGACGATGCCGTCGACCCGCAGCTCCTGGAAGGTCCGGGCGAAGTCCTGGCCGGCCCGCCGGTCCAGCCGGGCGTCGACCATCAGCATCCGCAGACCGTGCGCCTGCAGCAGGGAGTTCAGGCCGTCGAGCACCTCGACGAACCAGGGGTTGCGCATATCGTGCAGCAGCACGCCGACGGTGTGGGTACGGCGTGCGACGAGGCTGCGGGCCGCGGCGTTCGGCCGGTAGCCCAGCTCCTCGATGGCTTCCAGCACGGCCTGCCGCCTGGCATCGCTGACCCGCGGTGAGCCCTGCAGCACGAGCGAGACCAGCGACTTGGAGACGCCCGCACGCTCGGCGACACCGCGGATCGTCGGATGCCGGTCCGCTCCCGGCCGCACACCGGACCGCTCGTCGGACCGTCCGTCGGTGGGCTGGTTGGACCGTTCCATAGACGGAAATCCTCCCATCGGCGCAGGTCGGCGTCAATGCACAACCGTATGCACCTGCAGAATGGTTGACATGCGGACATCAGGACATGCAGGGTGCCGGTGATGGCGCCCGTTGGACCGTTCCAAACGGCGGCGTGAGGGACACGGGCTTCCCGCGCTCTCCGCCCCTCACAGCCCCATTCCCCCCGTCACCCCACTCACCTCCCCCACTCCCCCGCTCCCCTCACCTCCGCTCCCCTCACCTCCGCTCGCCCCACTCGCTTCCGCCCCACAGCTCGCCCACTCCCCCGCCCCGCCCTCCCTCCCTCCCCCTCCTCTCCCTCACCCCCCTCGTCCGCACCTCCCCTCACCGGAAAGGAACCGAGGCATGAAGATCGGTCTGATCGGCACCGGGCGCATCGGCGCGTTCCATGCCCACACCCTGCTGAGCGTCCCGGGCGTCACCGGCATCGTCGTCGCGGATGTGGACACCGCGCGCGCCGCTTCGCTGGCGGAGACCCTGGGCGTACGGTCCGCCGCGAGCATCGAGGAGATGTACGCCGACGGCCTCGACGGAGTGGTGATCACCGCCGCGACCAGCGCACACGCCGCGCTGATCCACCAGGCCCTGGACGCCGGGGTGCCGGTGTTCTGCGAGAAGCCGGTCGCGCTGGACGTGCCGGGCACCGTCGGTGTGGTGGAGCGGGCGCAGGCCGGTTCCGTGCCGGTGCAGATCGGTTTCCAGCGCCGTTTCGACGCGGGCTACCGCACCGCCCGTGCGGCGCTGCACTCCGGCGAGTTGGGCTGGCTGCACACCCTGCGCGCCTGCACCAGCGACCGGACGCCGCCGCCCGCCGGCTATATCCCCACCTCCGGCGGGCTGTTCCGGGACTGCAGCATCCATGACTTCGACATCCTGCGCTGGCTCACCGGCCGTGAAGTGGTCTCGGTCTACGCCCAGGGCGCCAACCGCGGCGCGCCCTTCTTCGCCGACGGCGACGATGTGGACACCTGCGCGGCGCTGCTGCGCTTCGACGACGACACCTTGGCCACCATCACGGCGACCCGCTACAACGGGGCGGGCCACGACGTCCGGCTGGAGGTCTGCGGCTCCGAGGGCGCCCGCTTCGTCGGCCTCGACGACCGGGCGCCGCTGCCGTCCGCCGAGGCGAAGCTGTCGTGGCAGCGGGCGGCCGACCCGTACGCCACGTTCATGGAGCGCTTCCACGACGCCTACGTCACGGAGCTGGGCGTCTTCGCCGAAGTCGTGGCGGGGCGTGCGCCGAGCCCGTGCTCGCCGGCGGAGGCGCTGGAGGCGCTGTATATCGCCGAGGCGTGCGAGCGTTCGCGACGCACCGGCGAGCCGGTCGCCGTGGCGGATGTCCGGGCCACCGCCGGTACGGCGACTCCGCGCGGGTGAGCGCCCCGGGATCCCGTCGCTCCGGGATCCCGTCGACCTGGGGCCCGTCGCCCGGGATTCCGTCATCTGGGGGTCCGTCGTCCTGGGGGCCGATCTCCCGTCGCCCGGGGTCCCACCTCTCAGTGCCCGCCCCCCCGGGCTCCCGATCCCCTGAGGGCCGATTCCCCAGGGCCCGGTCCCCTGGGGAGCCGATCCTCCGGGCCCCCGGGCCCCCACCGTTCCCCCTCCACCACACTCCCCCGCCTCAACTTCCTTCGTCGGCACGGTCGTCGGCGCTGTCGTCCGCGCTGTCGTCGGCACGGCGGGACGCCGTTGGCTGCCCCGCTTCCGTGGTCAGGTCCAGCCGCCATTCGTTGGAGCGCATCATGTGCCCCTTCGGGTACTCGAAGGGGCACTCTCCCGCGAAGGTGAATCCCGCCTTGCGGCAGACCGCGTTCGACGCTGCGTGCTCCACGGTGGGGAAGGCATGCAGCGTGCGGTACCAGCCCTCGGCGGCGGCCGCCGCGATGACTTTGCGCGCCGCTGCCACGGCGACGCCCCGGCCCTGGAACTCGGGCAGCACGCCCCAGCCCGTCTCGTACGCCTTCTCGCCGCGCCGGCTCAGCTCCCAGAAGCCTATGGATCCGGCCACCGCGCCCTCGGGTTCGAGGATGATGCGGAACATCTGTCCCACCCCGCCGAGGTCGAGGTAGCGCGTATGCCGGGCGAGCAGTTGTTCCTCGGTCTCCGGGCCGCCCAGATGGTGGGTCATCTCCGGTGTGTTGGTCCTGTGCAGCAGTGCGAGGTCGGCCGTCGTCCATGGCTCGATCCGCACCCGCGGCGAATCCGAGTCGTCACTCTCAGTAATCAGGGTCATGTCTGAACTGTAAGGGCTCCCACTGACAATCCGGCGGGCGCGGCGGCTGAGGCCCGGCCGCCCCACCCCTCGCCGCGACCTTCGTCGCCCTCCTTGGGCGTCCCGCCGCTCTCGCCCTCGCCGCGTTCCTCCGGCCGTTCGCGCAGGGTGCGGCGGCGGGCGGCCCACTGGATCGTGGCGCCGACCGCGGCGACCGCGCAGGAGACGCCGAAGCCGATGCCGGCGGCGTAGAGCGGGCGGCCGGTGGTGGCGCTGCCGACATAGCCGAGGCCGACCGAGTACGTCGCCCAGGTCGCCTCGGCGATAGCGGCGCCGAGCACATATTTGCGCAGTGGGTAGCGCAGCACGCCGGATGCCAGGGCGCCGGCGATCCGGCCGCTGGGCAGGAACCGTACGGCGATCACGAACGGCAGGCCGTAGCGCTGGATGTGGTGGGAGGTCCATTCCAGCAGGGCCCGGCGGCGGGGGTTGCGGCGCATCCAGCTTCGTACGGGTTCGCCGAACCGCCGTGCGGCGAGGTACATCAGAAGGTCTCCCAGTAGTGCGCTGCCGCCGACGATCAGCAGGATCAGAGGAAGGAACAGGTCGCCGCGGGAGGCGAGTACGCCGACGGAGACGAGCAGGGCGGAGTTGGGGATCAGTGGTGGCAGCGTGGTGAGCACCAGCAGGCCGTAGAGGGCGAGTACGTCCATACGGCCGCCTCCTCGGATCCACCCCGAGCCCCTCTCCCAGGCTGACGTGTGGTGGGGCGCACGGCAACGTGATGGGCGCGGCGCAAGGCTGGATTGTATACCCCCTAGGGGTATACAGTGCTTAAGGTCGGGAGACACCGGAAGCCGCCGGGGCCTCTCGCGGTGCGCCCCGGCACCCCGACACTGGCATCACACGGACCACATCGGCACCACAAGGAGAATCCCCCATGGCCGAGAACAGCGCCTGCTGCACCCCCGAAAGCTCCCGCCACTCCGGCGGCACCGACGTCCAGGTCGGCGAGGTGACCACCACATACAAGGTCACCGGCATGACCTGCGGTCACTGCGAGGGGGCGGTGACGTCCGAGATCGGCGAGCTCGCCGGGGTCAGCTCGGTGCAGGCGGTCGCGGCCACCGGCCTGGTCACCGTCACCTCCAAGGCACCCCTGGACGAGGAGGCCGTGCGGGCGGCCGTCGACGAGGCGGGCTACGAGCTCGTGGGGGAAACGACCTGATCCCGGTGTCCCCGTCCACCGCACAGGCGCAGGTCGAACTCGCCGTCGGCGGGACGACCTGCGCCTCGCGCCGCGCGTCGAGAAGAAGCTCAACCGCATGGACGGCGTGACGACCACGGTCAACTACGCGACGGAGAAGGCGAAGGCTCGCACGAGGGCGGCGTCCAGGTCGGGGATCTGATCGCCACCGTCGAGCGGATCGAGCGGACCGGGTACACGGCACTGTGCCCCCCGCGCCGCCGCCCGAGCCCGCGGCACCGCCTCGCCGACGAGCGGGACGCCATCGGCCGGCGCGGGCCACGCTGGGGAATCCGTTCCGGGCGTTCGGCTACCTCGTCGCGGCGCTGCCGCCGGCGGGGGCGGCCGGATTCCTCAACCCGATGATCACGGGCGCCGCGGTGGCGTTCCCTTCGGTGGATCCCCCCACGGGTCCAGCTTCGTGGTTGCCAACAGCCTGCGGCTACGAAATTTCACATAGCCCTTACAACTGACACAACACCCATACCCGAGAGCCTTGATCTCCAGATCGAGGCCCTTGACCACATTCGCCCCTATATGGCAAGAGACCCAGATCACACTCATCGGAACGTAACCATTGAGGGGGGTCGTGAGTCTAACCGGGCAGTGCAGGCACCCCGGCGGGGCTTGCACTGCAACAGCCGTGCCGATCTTGGGGGATCGCGCCCGGCTACGCGTGGCCGGGGCGACGCGCCCGGGGAGCTTTGAGCGGCCCTCCCGAATGTGCGCGTCCCGGCAGATCGCGGTGCAACCCGAAACGCCCGGACGGATCCCGTGGGGGGAATCCAACCGGGACACGGGAAGCGCCCCGCACTCAGGACCCGTGGGGGGATCCGGAGGCGGGGCGCTTTCTCTTTGCGCGGGGTGGCCTGCCCTCAGGGGGCGGCGGTCAGCGCTCCTCGACCGGCACGAAGTCGCGCTCGACGACACCGGTGTAGATCTGCCGCGGACGGCCGATACGGGAGCCGGGCTCCTTGATCATCTCGTGCCACTGGGCGATCCAGCCGGGCAGCCGGCCGAGCGCGAAGAGCACGGTGAACATCTCGGTCGGGAAGCCCATGGCCCGGTAGATCAGGCCGGTGTAGAAGTCGACGTTCGGGTAGAGCTTGCGCTCGACGAAGTAGTCGTCGGAGAGCGCGTGCTCCTCCAGCTTGAGGGCGATGTCCAGCAGCTCGTCGGACTTGCCGAGGGCGGAGAGGACGTCGTGCGCCGCCGCCTTGATGATCTTCGCGCGGGGGTCGAAGTTCTTGTAGACGCGGTGCCCGAAGCCCATGAGCTTCACGCCGTCTTCCTTGTTCTTCACCTTGCGGATGAAGGAGTCGACGTCGCCGCCGCTGGCCTGGATGCCCTCCAGCATCTCCAGCACGGACTGGTTGGCACCGCCGTGCAGGGGGCCCCACAGGGCGTTGATGCCGGCGGAGATCGAGGCGAAGAGGTTCGCCTGCGAGGAACCGACCAGGCGGACCGTGGAGGTGGAGCAGTTCTGCTCGTGGTCCGCGTGCAGGATCAGCAGCTTGTCGAGGGCGCTGACCACCACCGGGTCGAGGTCGTAGTCCGCGGCGGGCACCGAGAAGGTCATACGCAGGAAGTTCTCGACGTACCCGAGGTCATTGCTCGGGTAGACGACCGGGTGGCCGACCGACTTCTTGAACGCGTAGGCCGCGATCGTCGGGAGCTTGGCCAGCAGCCGGATCGTGGAGATGTGGCGCTGCTGCTCGTCGAACGGGTTGTGGCTGTCCTGGTAGAAGGTCGACAGCGCGCTGACGACCGAGGACAGCATCGCCATCGGGTGGGCATCCCGGGGGAAGCCGTCGTAGAAGCGCTTGACGTCCTCGTGGAGCAGGGTGTGGTAAGTGATGTCCTGCTTGAAGTTCGCCAGCTCATCGACGGTGGGCAGCTCACCGTGGATGAGGAGGTACGCGGTCTCGACGAACGTGCTGCGCTCTGCGAGCTGCTCGATCGGGTAGCCGCGGTAGCGAAGAATCCCGTTCTCACCATCGAGATAGGTGATCGCGGATTTATACGCCGCGGTGTTGCCGTAACCGGAATCCAGGGTCACCAGACCGGTCTGGGCGCGCAGCTTCGAGATATCGAAGCCCTTGTCGCCAACGGTGCTGTCGACGACCGGGTAGCTGTATTCGCCGTCCCCGTAACGCAGTACTACAGAGTTGTCGCTCACGTCATCCCTCACCGACGTTGTGCCTCTTCTTCGAGGTGCCCTGACTGCCTATACCTTCCCCCATTTGGGCCTTGGATGTGCACTCGGGGTCGGCCATAGGGCCTCACAGCGGCACTCAGTGCCGCCTGAGCGCCCATCCTGCCCCCCTTCGCCCCGAATACGAAAGAGGAGTGACCTCACATCGCACCGGCGAGCCGGTGATCGAGCGCCGTACACCGCCGACCGGCGGATACCGTGCGGACGGCCTGCCCCAGGGCCTTACGGGAGCCGACCAGCACCACCAAGCGCTTTGCCCGGGTCACAGCGGTATACAACAAATTGCGCTGCAGCATCATCCAGGCACTGGTGGTGACCGGAATCACCACCGCTGGATACTCACTACCCTGCGAGCGATGGATCGTCACGGCATAGGCGTGGGCGAGTTCATCGAGTTCGTCGAAGTCATAGGGAACCTCCTCGTCCTCGTCCGTGCGCACGGTCAGCCGCTGTTCGTCGGAGTCCAGGGCGGTGACCACGCCGACCGTGCCGTTGAAGACGCCATTGAGTCCTTTCTCGTAGTTGTTCCTGATCTGGGTGACCTTGTCGCCGACGCGGAAGACCCGGCCGCCGAAGCGGCGCTCGGGCAGATCGGGGCGGGCGGGGGTGACGGCCTGCTGGAGCAGGCCGTTCAGGGCGCCCGCACCGGCCGGGCCGCGGTGCATCGGGGTGAGGACCTGGATGTCCCGGCGCGGGTCGAGGCCGAACTTCGCCGGGATCCGGCGGGCCACGACATCCACCGCCAGCCGTCCGGCCTCCTCCGCGTCCTCTTCGGCGAACAGGAAAAAGTCCGTCATCCCGGTGGTCAGGGGCGGGATGCCGGAGTTGATGCGGTGGGCGTTGGTGACCACCCCGGACTGCTGGGCCTGCCGGAAGATCCGGGTCAGCCGGACGGCCGGGACCGGGCCGGACCCGTCGAGCAGATCGCGCAGCACCTCGCCCGCGCCCACCGAAGGCAGCTGGTCGACATCCCCGACCAGCAGCAGATGGGCGCCCGGCGGCACCGCCTTGACCAGCTTGTTGGCGAGCAGCAGATCCAGCATCGAGGCCTCGTCGACGACCACCAGATCGGCGTCCAGCGGCCGGTCCGCGTCATAGGCGGCGTCCCCGCCGGGCTTGAGCTCCAGGAGGCGGTGGACCGTGGAGGCCTCCGCGCCGGTCAGCTCCGAGAGCCGCTTGGCCGCCCGGCCCGTGGGCGCCGCCAGCACCACCTTGGCCTTCTTGGCGCGGGCCAGCTCGACGACGGACCGGACGGTGAAGGACTTGCCGCAGCCCGGCCCGCCGGTGAGCACCGCGACCTTCTGCGTCAGCGCCAGCCGGACCGCCTGCTGCTGCTCGGGGGCCAGCTCGGCGCCCGTCCGCCGCGCCAGCCAGGCCAGCGCCTTGTCCCAGACGACGTCCCGGAACGCCGGCATCCGGTCCTCGTCCGTGCGCAGCAGCCGGGTCAGCCGGCCGGCCAGGGAGATCTCGGCGCGGTGGAAAGGCACCAGGTAGACGGCGGTGACCGGCGGTGCGCCGTCCGCGCCGCCCGGCACCTGCTCGCGGACCACCCCCTCCGGGTCGGCGGCCAGTTCGCCCAGACAGTCGATGACCAGGCCGGTGTCCACCTGGAGCAACTTCACCGCGTCGGAGATCAGTTGATCCTCGGGGAGGAAGCAGTGGCCCTGGTCCGTGGACTGCGACAGCGCATATTGCAGGCCCGCCTTGACCCGGTCCGGGCTGTCGTGCGGAATGCCCACGGACTGGGCGATGCGGTCGGCGGTCAGGAACCCGATGCCCCACACGTCGGCGGCCAGGCGGTAGGGCTCGTTGCGGACGACGGAGATGGAGGCGTCGCCGTACTTCTTGTAGATCCGCACCGCGATGGAGGTGGACACACCGACGCCCTGGAGGAAGATCATGACCTCCTTGATGGCTTTCTGTTCCTCCCACGCCGCGCCGATCATCTTCGTCCGCTTGGGGCCCAGCCCCGGTACTTCGACCAGGCGCCGGGGCTCGGTCTCGATGACGTCGAGGGTGTCCGTGCCGAAGTGTTCGACGATGCGGTCGGCGATCCGCGGGCCGATGCCCTTGATCAGGCCGGAGCCCAGATAGCGGCGGATGCCCTGGATCGTGGCGGGCAGGACGGTGGTGTAGTTCTCGACGGTGAACTGCTTGCCGTACTGGGGGTGGGAGCCCCAGCGGCCCTCCATGCGCAGCGACTCCCCCGGCTGCGCCCCGAGCAGCGCGCCGACGACGGTCAGCAGATCGCCCGCGCCGCGCCCCGTGTCGACCCGCGCGACCGTGTAGCCGCTCTCCTCATTGGCGTAGGTGATCCGCTCCAGGACCCCTTCGATCACGGCTGCGTTGACCATGAACAGACCGTACCGCCGGGGTCTGACAGCCTGACACCGCGCCGGGAGGCGGGACGTCCGGATCACCATCGAGGGGCCCGTCCGATGGTCGGGCCCCTCGATTTCCCCCTCCACGCCGGCCCCGGATCCCCCCCGGGCCCCTCCCCTTCGGGACCAGCGTCAGCTATGACCTTTGTGGACGGCCAACGGTTGCGCGCATCCGCTGAGTTATTTCTCCGGCACGCGCTGTGCGTCGTGCCTCGTCAGGCCACATGCGTCCGGAAGCGCTCCACGATCTCGGCCAGCACTTCCGTGCCGTCCCGTGCCCACAGCGCCGGGTGGAAGATCTCCACCTCGATGGGCCCCCGGTAGCCGGCTGCCTCGACCCGCTCCCGGAACCACCGCAGATCCACCGCGCCGTCCCCGAGCTGCCCACGCCCCAGCAGGACGCCCTCGGGCAGCGGGGTGACCCAGTCGGCGAGCTGGAAGGCGGCGATCCGCGAGCCGGCTTCCCCGCCGGTGCCGCCCGCGCGGCCGATCTGGGTGCCGACGGTGTCGTCCCACCACAGGTGGTAGGTGTCGACGACCACGCCCACCTGCCCGACGGGGAACCGCTCGGCGAGGTCCAGCGCCTGGGCGAGGGTGGAGACCACGCAGCGGTCCGCCGCGTACATCGGGTGCAGGGGTTCGACCGCCAGCCGGACGCCCCGCTGTGCGGCGTACGGGCCCAACTCGCCCAGTGCGTCGGCGACCCGCTCCCGGGCGCCGGACAGATCCCGGCTGCCGGCCGGCAGTCCGCCGGAGACGAGGACCAGGGTGTCCGTCCCGAGGGCGGCCGCCTCGTCGACGGCCGCGCGGTTGTCGTCCAGGGCGGCCGCCCGCTCGCCCGGGTCCAGCGCGGTGAAGAACCCGCCCCGGCACAGACTGGTGACCCGCAGCCCGGCGTCCCGTACGAGCCGGGCGGCCGCGGCCACCCCGTACTCCTGTACCGGGGCGCGCCACAGCCCCACGCCCCGTACGCCGGCCCGCGCGCAGCCGTCGGCCAGTTCGGGCAGCGACCACTGCCGCACGGTCTCCTGGTTGAGGCTGAGACGGTCGAGGAGGCGGGAGGTGCCGTCGCTCATGCGTCCTCCGCCCCGTATACCGCGAGCAGTTTCCGCATCCGGTGGGCGGCGAACTCCGGGTCGGGGAACAGGCCGAGCCCGTCGGCCAGTTCGTGGGCGCGCCGCAGGTGCGGCAGGGAGCGGGCCGACTGCAGACCGCCGACCATGGTGAAGTGGGACTGATGGCCCGCCAGCCAGGCAAGCCAGACGACGCCGGTCTTGTAGTAGCGGGTGGGTGCCTGGAAGAGGTGCCGGGAGAGCGCGACGGTGGGGTCCAGGACGGCCCGGTATCCCGCGGTGTCCCCGCGCCCGAGGAGGCGTACGGCTTCGGCGGCGGGCGCGGCGAGCGGGTCGAAGATGCCCAGCAGCGCATGGCTGAAGCCGTGGTCGTCACCCGCGATCAGCTCCGGGTAGTGGAAGTCGTCGCCGGTGTAGCAGCGCACCGTCGCCGGCAGCCGGCGGCGCAGCCGTACCTCGTGGGCGGCGTCCAGCAGGGAGACCTTGACGCCGTCCACCTTGCCGGGGTGGTCGGTGATGAGGGTGAGGAACGTCTCCGTGGCGGCGTCGAGTTCGCCGCTGCCCCAGTAGCCCGCCAGCGCCGGGTCGAACATCGGGCCGAGCCAGTGCAGGATCACCGGCCGGGTGGCCTGGCGCAGCAGGTGGCCGTAGAGCTCGCGGTAGTCCTCCGGGCCGGTGGCGGCCGCGGCCAGCTGACGGGACGCCATCAGGACCGGGCGGCCGCCGGCGTCCTCGACGAGCCCGAGCTGTTCCTCGTACGCGCCGCGGATGCGGGCCAGGGACGCTTCGTGCGGCGGCAGTTGGTCGGTTCCGGCGCCGCAGGCGAGCAGGCCGCCGACCGCTGCGGCCTCGGCGGCGGAGCGGCGGATCAGCTCGGCGGCGGTGCCCCAGTCCAGGCCCGCACCGCGCTGTGCGGTGTCCATCGCCTCGGCCACGCCCAGGCCGTGCGACCACAGGTGGTGCCGGAAGGCGAGGGTGGCGTCCCAGTCGACGGCGGCCGGGCCGTCCGGGGAGGTGTCGGCGCGGGGATCGGCGACCACATGGGCGGCGGCGAAGACCGTACGGGAGCGCAACGGGGGCCGCGCGGACGCCGGTCGGGTAACGGAGCCGGCGACGGGCAGGGAGGGGTCCGCCGGCGCGTTCACCGGCCCCACTCCGGTACGTCCAGGCGGCGGCCCTCCGCCGCGGACCGCATGCCCAGTTCGGCGAGCCGGACGCCGCGGGCGCCCGCCGCCAGGTCCCAGCGCCAGGGCTCTTCGCACACGACATGCCGCAGGAACAGCTCCCACTGCGTCTTGAACGCGTTGTCGTAGGCGTCGTTGTCGGGGACCTCGTGCCACTGCCCGCGGAACGGCTCGGACGCCGGCAGGTCGGGGTTCCAGACCGGCTTGGGGGTGTGGGCACGGTGCTGGACCCGGCAGTGGCGCAGCCCCGCGACGGCCGACCCTTCGGTGCCGTCGACCTGGAACTCGACCAGTTCGTCGCGGTGCACCCGGACCGCCCAGGAGGAGTTGATCTGGGCGACGATGCCGCCGGGCAGCTCGAAGATGCCGTATGCGGCGTCGTCGGCGGTGGCCTCGTACGGGGTGCCCGACTCGTCCCAGCGGCGCGGGATGTGCGTGGCCAGATGCGCCTGGACGGTTCTGACCGGCCCGAACAGCTCGTGCAGGACGTACTCCCAGTGCGGGAACATATCGGCCGCGATGCCGCCGCCGTCCTCGGCGCGGTAGTTCCAGGAGGGGCGCTGCGCCTGCTGCCAGTCGCCTTCGAAGACCCAGTAGCCGAACTCGCCCCGTACGGACAGGATGCGGCCGAAGAAGCCGCCCTCGACGAGGCGGCGGAGCTTGCGCAGGCCGGGCAGGAAGAGCTTGTCCTGGACGACGCCGTTCTTGACGCCCGCCTCCTGGGCCAGCCGGGCCAGCTCCAGGGCGCCCGCGAGGCTCCTCGCGGTGGGCTTTTCGACGTAGAGGTGCTTTCCGGCGGCAATCGCTTTCTTCACGGCCGCCTCGCGGGCGGCGGTGACCTGGGCGTCGAAGTAGATGCCGATGGTGTCGTCGCCCAGTACGGCGTCGAGGTCGCAGCTCCAGTGCTCCAGACCGTGTCGTTCGGCCAGTGCCCGCAGCTTGGGCGCGGTGCGGCCGACGAGCACCGGTTCGGGCCAGATCACCGTCCCGTCGGCCAGTTCGAGGCCGCCCTGTTCCCGCAGGGCGAGGAGGGAGCGGACCAGATGCTGGCGATGCCCCATGCGTCCGGTCACGCCGTTCATGGCGATGCGTACGGTCGTGCGTGTCACAGCCCGGCCCCTCTCGCTCACAGCAGGATGGGAATCACGCTTCAGTGAAGCGGCCGCCGGGCGGCCTGGCGACGCCGCGCGCCGAATTGACGGTGGTCGAATCGGCCTCCGCCGCCTACCCTTGACTCAGTCAAGGGTGAGGGGTTGGCCATGATCACCGGGACACCGTCCGGCACGACATCCGGTCCGCCGTCCGGCACGCCGCGCGGGGCGGTGCCCGACGCCGCGGCCGACGTCCGTGAGCTGCGCAGATTCAACCGCTTCTATACGAACCTGATCGGCGCCCTCGACTACGGGCGGCATCTGTACACCCCGTTCACCCTCACCGAGGCCCGGGTGCTCTACGAGGTCGCCAACCATCCGCGGGTGGACGCCGCGGATCTGCGTGCCTCGCTGTCGCTGGACGCCGGTTATCTCAGCCGGCTGCTCGGCCGGTTCGAGGACCGCGAGCTGATCATCCGCGGCAGGTCCGAACAGGATCCCCGGCGGCAGCGCATCACGCTGACCGAGGGCGGCCGGGAGGCGGCCGGCGTACTGGAGGAGCGTTCCCAGGACGCCGCGGGGTCGCTGCTGAGACAGCTGCCGGCCGGTGACCGCGCCCGCCTGGTGGACGCGATGCGCACCATCCGCGCCCTGCTCGACGAGCGCGCGGAGCAGCCGGCCGAGGACCGCAGGCCCGAGGTCGGGCTGCGCACGTCCGGCCCCGGGGACCTCGGCTGGATGGTGGAGCGCAACGCCACGCTCTACGCCGCCGAGTACGGCTTCGATCTGAGCTATGAGGCGCTGGTGGCCCGGATCGTCGCGGAGTACGCCGAGGACTTCGACCCGCGCTGGGACCGCACCTGGATAGCGGAGCTGGGCGGGGAGCGGGTGGGCGCGGTGATGTGCGTACGGGACGGCAGGCCGGGGGTGGCCAGGCTGCGGCTGCTGCTCGTGGAGCCGGGCGCCCGTGGCCACGGGGTGGGGTGTCAACTCGTCGACGCCTGTGTGGAGTTCGCACGGGACGCCGGGTACGGCGAGATGGTGCTGTGGACCAATTCCGTCCTCGGCGCGGCCCGCGGCATCTATCAGCGGGCCGGATTCGAGCTGGTCGCCGAGTCGCCGCACCACAGCTTCGGGCAGGACCTGGTCGGCCAGGACTGGCGGCTGGCGCTGTAGGGCCACGGGCGGCCGGTTCTGTGAGACCGCGGGCGGCCGGCGCCGTGAGGCCGCGGGGGGCCGGTGCGGGCACGGGGGGCGATGAAGGCGCGGAGGGCGGGAAGGACGGGAAGGACAGCGATGACGTAGATGACGTGAGCGACGCGAAGGAGCACGGGCATGGCCACCACGGACCGCGCGGACGGCGGGACCCCTGCGATGCGGTATGCGTTTTCGACCCTCGGTGTGCCGGGGATGCCGGTGGCCGAGGTGCTGCGGCTGGCCATCGATGCCGGGTATCAGGGGGTGGAGCTGCGGGCCCATCCGGAGGAACCGGTGCATCCGCTGATCGGGACGCGGGAACGGGCCGCGGTGCGCGGACAGTTCGCGGACGCCGGGGTGGAGATCCTGGCGGTTGCCGGGTACGCCCAGGTCGCCGCCGCCCGGGATGCGGCGGGCGAGGAGGAGCTGGCACACGAGCTGACCGAGCTGGTGTTCCTCGCCGCCGATCTGGGGGCGCCGTACGTCCGGGTCTTCCCCGGCGGCGGGGACCGGCCGGCGGCGGAGGCGGACGCGGACGCCGCCCGCCGGCTCGCCGCGGTGGCGCCGCTCGCGGCCGAGCGGGGCGTCCGGGTCCTGATGGAGACCCATGACTCGCACCGGACGGGCGCGGCCGCCGCCCGGGTGCTGGGGCTCGTGGGCCATCGCCGGATCGGGGCGCTGTGGGATGTGATGCACAGCTGGCTGGGCGGCGAGGAGCCCGTCGACACCCATGCCGCGCTCGCCCCGCATCTGGGCTATGTGCAGGTCAAGGACGTCGCCTCGGCCGAGGAGCGCACCCCGCTCCCGCTCGGCGCCGGCACCCTGCCGCTGGCGGCCGCGCTGGCCACCCTCGGCCCGGAGCCCGCGGATGCCCACGGTCCCGTGCCGGCCCCCGAGGGCACCTATGACCAGGGCTCGGGAGGCTGGCTCTGCTGGGAGTACGAGAAGCGCTGGTACCCGGAGGCGGCCGACCTCCCCGCCCTCCTGGCCCCGGGCCGCGCCTACCTCCAGCAGCTCCTCGGCCGGCCCGCCGTCTCCTGACCGCGGGCCTTTCCGCCCGACGTGCCATCACATATCCCCGCCCGCCCCGCAATACCTGGGCGCCACCACGGATCGAGTCATTGACCGACAATAGTTTTCCGGCTATCCGTGTCTCCTTGGAAGTTTCCTTCAATGAGCCGAGGAAGCCCTCCGGAAGGAGCGCACATGCACTCCAGACGTACCGTCCTGACCACCGCTGCCGCCGCTGCCGCCGCCGCGGGCACCGCCGCCGCACACGCCGCGGTGCCCTCCATCGGACACCAACCCTCCTCCCCCGCTTCCGCCCCCTCCGCCGCCACCCGGGCCCGGCTGCGCCGCCTCATCTCCCGTATGACGCCGGAGGAGAAGGCCGGGCAGCTCTTCGTCATGCGGATCTACGGGCACTCCGCCACCGACCCCGACCCGGCCGATGCCGCCGCGAACCAGGAGGAGATCGGGGTCGCCAACGCCGCCGAGCTGATCGCCAAGTACCACGTCGGCGGCATCATCTACTTCGGCTGGGCGCACAACACCCGTGAACCGCACCAGATCGCCGACCTGTCCAACGGCATCCAGAAGGCCGCCGCCGCCCAGCGCGTCCCCGTCCCGCTGCTGATCTCCACGGACCAGGAACACGGCATAGTGGCCCGCGTCGGCGCACCCGCCACGCTCTTCCCCGGGGCGATGGCGCTCGGCGCGGGCGGCTCCCGCGACGATGCGCACACGGCGGCCGGGATCGGCGGCCAGGAGCTGTACGCCATGGGCATCCGGCAGGACTACGCGCCGGACGCCGATGTCAACGTCAATCCCGCCAACCCGGTCATCGGCGTACGGTCCTTCGGCGCGAACCCGCAGGCCGTGTCCCGTATGGTGGCCGCCGAGGTGAAGGGCTATCAGGGCGCCGGGGTCGCCTCCTGCGCCAAGCACTTCCCCGGGCACGGCGACACCGACACCGACAGCCATGTCGGGCTGCCGTACATCCACCACACCGCCGAGGAGTGGGAGCGGCTGGACGCGCCGCCCTTCAAGGCCGCGATCGCCGCCGGGATCGATTCGATCATGACGGCGCACATCGTCGTGCCCGCCTTCGACCCGAGTGAGGACCCGGCCACCCTCTCCCGTCCGATCCTCACCGGCATTCTGCGCGAACGCCTCGGCTACGACGGTGTGGTGGTGACGGACTCCCTCGGCATGGAGGGCGTCCGGAAGAAGTACGGCGACGCCCGGGTGCCGGTGCTCGCCCTCAAGGCCGGCGTCGACCAGCTGCTGAATCCTCCGGACCTCTCCGTCGCGCATGCCGCCGTCCTCAAGGCGCTCGACGAGGGCGAGCTGGCCGAGCGGGACCTCGACGCCAAGCTGCTGCGCATCCTGCTGCTCAAGGAGCGGCGCGGGCTGTTCAAGGACCCGTACACCACCCACCACGCGGTGGACCGGGTGGTCGGCACCCGCAGTCATCTCGCCACCGCGGACCGGATCGCGGACCGCACCACCACGCTGCTGCGCAACGACACCGGGATCCTGCCGCTGTCCCGGCGACGGGAGCGCCGGGTGCTGGTGGCGGGCGTCGATGCGGCCGCGCCGTCGGGCACCGGCGGGCCGCCCACCACGGTCCTGGCGAAGGCCCTCACCGAGCTGGGCTTCACGGCCACCGCGCTCTCCACGGGCGCGGCGCCGACCCAGCAGCAGATCGACGAGGCGGTGGCGGCGCTCGGCGAGCGGGACGCGGCGGTGGTGGCGACGTACAACGTGAGCGCGGACTCGAGCCAGCGGAAGCTGGTCACCGCGCTGCTGGCCACGGGCAAGCCGGTGGTGCAGCTGGCGGTCCGCAACCCGTATGACATCGCCCAGCTGGACGGTGTCAGGGCGGCCCTGGCGAGCTACTCCTGGACGGATGTGGAGCTGCGGGCGGCGGCCCGGGTGATCGCCGGCCGGCGGGACCCGGCGGGCAGGCTGCCGGTCGCGATAATGCGCGCCGACGCCCCGGCGCAGCCGCTCTACCGCATCGGCCACGGTCTGACGTACTGAGCGAGGCAGGCGCGGGACGGATACGGACACGGCGCGCTCCCCTTCGCGGGGAACGCGCCGTGTCCGTCACCTCGCTACGGCCTCACGGCCGCAGCATCGGCATCCGCCGGACCTCCTGGTTGTCCAGCCTCTTGTCGTTCGGCGCCAGCGGTGCGGCCTTGCCGTCCGGGGCCCGGACACCGGCCCAGTCGAGGAGTTCGGCGGTGGCCTTGGTGCGGTCGGCCTCCGTCAGCTTCTCGATGTTCGAGCCGTGGTTGCCGCCGGGCACGGTGAAGACATACGAGTCCCGGGCGCCCTTGCCGACCTCGAAGTGCTCCGAACTCCACGGGTCGTACTGGCCGTTGACGAACATCATCCGGTTCGCGTGGTGACGCACCCAGTGATCGACGTCGGGCATCGCGCGCTCGTCGAAGCGCATCGGGATGTCCTTCGGCACGAACGACCGGGAGTTGTTGATCCCGGGGTACTTCAGCAGGTCGGCCAGCTGCGGATAGCCGTAGCCGGGCTCACCGAGCTGGGTGCCCGCCTGGTAGTAGTACGGCGTGTACGGCTCCATGCCCTGGTCGGTGTAGCTGTCGAAGCCGCCGACCTTGTCCATCCACTTCCACAGGTCGTCCGTGGAGACGGTCGGCTTGGGCACCTCGGCGCAGGCGGTCTCGGCCGGCTGGTACTGCCAGAATCCGAACACCAGGTCCGTGACCATGACTTCATAGGCCCGGTCGGCGTTGCCGACGGTCTTGAAGGTCTGCTTCTCCTTGTCGGCCCAGGCCTGGAAGCGGTCCACCATCTCCCCGCGGCGCACCAGGGCCTCGCGCTCGATGGCGGCGAGGTCGGCGCGGCACTGCGCGGTCCCGACGGTCTTGAAGAACCGGTCGTACGCCGAGTCCTCGTCGTTGCGTACGTCGTTGGGCGCGACATAGGCGACGGTGCCGTTCATGTCGTGCGGGAAGAAGCGGCGGTAGTACGTCGCCGTCATACCGCCCTTGCTGCCGCCGGTGTCGATCCAGTTCTTGCCGTAGATCCGGTGCAGCGCCTCGAAGATGCGGTGCTGGTCGTTGGCGGCCTGCCGGATGTCCAGCTTCTTCCAGTCCGTGGGCGCGGGCCGCGACGGGGTGAAGTAGCGGTATTCCAGGGAGACCTGATTGCCGTCGATGATCTTGGTGGGCTCGCTGCGGGACGGCGTGGTGTTGACGTTGTAGCCGGAGGTGAAGAACACCGTCGGACGGTCCACCGATTTGTGCAGCAGGGTCAGCCGCTGCTGGAAGGTCCCCTTCGAGGGGTGCCGGTGGTCGATCGGCTGTGTGTAGTTCAGGACGAAGTAGCGGTAGCCGTCGACCGGCTTCTCCTCGATGAGGCTCATCCCCCGGATCGCCAGGATCCGGTCCTTGATGTCCTCGGTCTTCGGCTCGGCGGCGGTGGCCGCCCCTGCCGACGCGCTGCCGGCTCCCGCCGTGCCTATGAGCACCGCGAGCGACAGCAGCCATCTGGTGGCCTTGCGCATGCACCCTCCCCTTGGGATAGCAAAGGTCGGGCTGAACCTATCGGCGCGACGGGGGTGCCACCAGCCCCCGGCGCCGTTCGGCGGATCAGTTTTACGCCGCACCGGCTGCCCCGCCGATACCGCCGGGCCGGGCCCGGTACCCCCCGCCGCCTGGGGCCCGGGGCTTCATCTCAGGCACGGCCCCGCGGGCCCCGGCGCCGGGGCCCGGGTTCACGGGCCGGGCCCCGTGCCTCAGGCCGCCAGTTCCTCCTCCTCGCCGGTGAAGGTGCGCCACAGCTCCGCATAGCGGCCGTCACGGGCCAGCAGTTGGGCATGGCTGCCGTCCTCGGCGATCCGGCCGCGGTCGAGCAGCACCACGCGGTCGGCGCGGGCCGCGGTGGTCAGCCGGTGGGCGACGACGAGGGTGGTACGGCGTCCGACGAGGCGGTCGGTGGCCTGGTTGACGACCGCTTCGGTGGCCAGGTCCAGGGAGGCGGTGGCCTCGTCCAGCAACAGCACGTCCGGGTCGACGAGTTCGGCACGGGCGAGCGCCAGCAGCTGACGCTGGCCGGCCGAGAGATTACGGCCGCGCTCGGCGACCTCGTGGAGGTAGCCGCCGTCGAGGGTCGCGATCATCGCATGGGCGCCGACGGCCCGCGCTGCGGCCTCCACCTCGGCATCGGTGGCATCCGGGCGACCGTAGGCGACGGCGTCACGGACCGTGCCGGCGAACAGGTAGGACTCCTGGGGGACCACGCCGAGGCGGCGGCGGTAGCCGGTCAGATCCAGCTCGCGCAGATCGGTGCCGTCGATGCGGACCGCGCCCGCGGACGGGTCGTAGAACCGCGCGACGAGCTTGACCAGGGTGGACTTGCCGGCGCCGGTCTCGCCGACGAAGGCCACGGTCTGGCCGGCCGGGATGGTCAGATCGACGCCGGCCAGCGCCGGCTCGTCGCCCTCTCCGTAGTGGAAGTGCACCCCGTCGAAGGCGATGGCGCCCCGCAGCGCGGGCACCTCGCGGGGCCGCTCGGCGGCCGGGGTGGTGGTCGGCTCGCGCAGCAGCTCCTGGATCCGGCCGAGTGAGACGGACGCCTGCTGGTAGCCGTCGAAGACCTGGGAGAGCTGCTGGACGGGGGCGAAGAACAGGTCGATGTAGAGCAGGTAGGCGACCAGCGCACCGGCGGTGAGGGTGTGGGAGCCGACCCGGTCGGCGCCGACGATCAGCACCAGCGCCGCCGCCACGGACGACAGCAGCTGGACGAAGGGGAAGTAGACGGATATCAGGAACTGGCCGCGGACCCGCGCCTGGCGGTAGGCGTCGCTGCGGGCGGCGAACCGCTCCGCGCCGCGCCGCTCGCGCCGGAACGCCTGGACGATCCGCAGTCCGGCCACGCTCTCCTGGAGGTCGCCGTTGACGACGCTGATCCGCTCGCGGGCCAGCTCGTACGCCTTCACGCTCTGCTTGCGGAAGAAGTACGTGCCGATGATCAGCGGCGGGAGGGTGGCGAAGACGACCAGCGCCAGCTGGATGTCGATGGCCAGCAGCGCAACGAGTATGCCGAAGAAGGTCAGCATCGAGACCAGGGCGGTGACCAGGCCGGTCTGCAGGAACGTCGACAGCGCGTCCACGTCGGTGGTCATCCTGGTCATGATCTTGCCGGTCAGCTCGCGCTCGTAGTAGTCGAGCCCGAGGCGCTGGAGCTGCGCGAAGATCTTGAGGCGGAGCGAGTAGAGGACCCGCTCGCCGATGCGTCCGGTCATGAGGTTGCCGCCGATCTGCGCGGCCCACTGCGCGAGCACCACGATCAGGGCGAGCCCGGCGGCCGTCCAGACACCGGCCAGCGCACCGAGACGGACGCCCTCGTCGATGCCCTGCCGGATCAGCACCGGCAGCAGCAGCCCGGCCAGTGCGTCCGCGGCGACCAGGGCCAGCGCGAAGGCCAGCGGCCCGCCGAAGCCGTGCAGCAGCCGGCGCAGGCCGTAGGTGCGCTCGGGGCGCACGGCCTGGTCCTCGTCGATGTCCGGGATGTCCGCCGCGGGCGGCAGCGCGGCGACCTGGGCGAGCAGTTCGGGGGTCGCGGGCAGCCCGGCCATCGCGGCGCCGATACCGGGCCCGGCCGCGACGGCCGCGCGGGCCGCCATCCCGGCGCCGCCCGCCTCGGCCTCCTGCTCACGGCGGACCCACAGCTCGGGGGTGATGGTGCCGCCCGTCCCGGACCGGCCGGCCGCGCGGTCCCCGTCGGGTTCGGCGGCGTCCGCCACCGGCTCCGGTTCCAGCAGGCCGCCGGCGGCGAACTCACCGCCGAAGGCCCCGGCCAGCTCGCCCGCCGGGTCCCGCTCGACGCCGCCCAGCTCCTCCGGGTCGGTCAGCAGCCTGCGGTAGAGCGGACAGCGGTCCTCCAGTTCCTCCTGGGTGCCGATGTCGACCAGCCGTCCGCCGTCGAGGACGGCGACCCGGTCGGCGAGCGCCAGGGTGGAGGCGCGGTGGGCGATGAGCAGGGTCGTCCGGCCCGCCATGACGCCGCGCAGCGCCTCGTGGATCTCGTGCTCGACCCGGGCGTCGACCGCCGAGGTCGCATCGTCCAGGACCAGCAGCCGGGGGTCGGTGAGGATGGCGCGGGCCAGGGCGACGCGCTGGCGCTGGCCGCCGGACAGGGTCAGCCCCTGCTCGCCGACCTCGGTGTCATAGCCGTGGGGCAGCTCGGATATGAAGCCGTCGGCCTGGGCGGCGCGGGCCGCGGTGCGCACCTGTTCGTCGGTGGCGTCCGGGGAGCCGTAGGTGATGTTGTCGCGTACGGAGTCGGAGAACAGGAAGCTGTTCTCGGGCACCAGGCCGATGGCGGCCCGCAGCGACGGAAGGGTCAGTTCGCGCACATCGTGGCCGCCGACCAGGACCCGGCCGGCGGAGACGTCGTAGAAGCGGGGCAGCAGCAGCGAGACGGTGGATTTGCCGCTGCCGGACGTGCCGACCACGGCGACCGTCTCACCGGCCTCGATGCGCAGCGAGAATGCGTCGAGAACGGGGCGGAGGGGGCGGCGGCCCGTGGCGGGGGCGTCCTCCGCGGGCCCGTCGCCGTCGCCGTCCCCGTCGTGCAGCGGCGCGTAGCCGAAGGTCACCCGGTCGAAGACGACCGTGGCCGGGGCATCGGCGGGCAGCTCGTGCGCATCCGCCCGCTCCTTGATCGACGGCTCGGTGTCGATCAGCTCGTAGACCCGCTCCACACCGGCCCGCGCCTGCTGGCCGACGGTCAGCATCATCGCCAGCATCCGGACCGGTCCGACCAGCTGCGCGAGGTAGGTGGAGAAGGCGACGAAGGTGCCGAGGGTGACCTGTCCCTGTGCGGCCATCCAGCCGCCGAGGGCCAGCATCGCGACCTGGCCGAGCGCCGGTACGGCCTGCAGTGCGGGGGTGTAGCGGGCGTTGAGCCGGACCGTGCGCAGCCGTCCGGCGAACAGCCGGCGGCTGACCTCGCGCAGCTTGCCGGTCTCCTGGTCCTCCTGCCCGAAGCCCTTGACGACCCGCACACCGGAGACCGCGCCGTCCACGACACCGGCCACGGCGGCCGCCTGCCCCTGGGCGTACCAGGTGGCGGGGAACAGCCGGGCGCGGCTGCGCTTGGCGATGAACCACAGGGCCGGGGCGACGGCCAGCGCGACCACGGTGAGCAGCGGCGAGAGCACCGCCATCACGACCAGCGAGATCACGAAGAGCAGGACGTTGCCGATCATCATCGGGGCCATGAACAGCAGGCCCTGGATCAGCTGGAGGTCGCTGGTGGCGCGGCCGACGACCTGGCCGGTGCTCAGCTCGTCCTGCCGCCGGCCGTCGAGCCGGGAGATCGCGCCGAACATCCGGGTCCGCAGGTCGTGCTGGGCGTCCAAGGCGAGCCGGCCGCCGTAGAAGCGGCGGATATAGGTGAGGACGTAGACCGCGACCGCGGCGACGACCAGCAGACCGGCCCAGGGGCCGATGGCACGTTCATGCCTGACGATGACATCGTCGATGATCAGCTTCGGTACGAGCGGGACCAGGGCCAGCACGGCCATCCCGATGAGCGAGGAGCCGAGGGCGAGCAGCACGTCTTTTCTGTACTGCCAGCAGTCGCGGACCAGCCGCCGCGCCCAGCCCACTCGTTCCGTGTCCGTCCCCGCCACCCGGTGCCTCCCGCTCCTCGACACTTGACGCCTGGCATCAACACCGCGGAGTGCGGATTTCATCCCGCCGTAACAATTATTCGGACGGGGCCCGTGTGCCCGCACGGGAGACGGCCCCGTCCCGGGTGTCCGGGACGGGGCCGTCTTTGCCGGGGCCGGCGGGCTACTTCACCCGCTTCACCGTCAGCTCCGAGATCCCCGGATGCGGCTTCGGCTTGCCCTTGGCCGCCGGGGCCGGGTCACCGTGCACCACGACCCGTACGTACCGGGCCGGGGTCCGGCCCGCGTATCCGGTCCCTGACCAGTGCTTTCCGTCCCGGGAGACCTGGACGTTGTAGGACTTGGGCCGCGTCGCGTTCCAGTGCGGGGTGATCTGCCCGACGCGGGTGGTCCGGCCGAGGTCGACGGTGAGGGTGCCGTTGGCGGAGTCCGGCACCCAGGCGGTGGTGCCGTTGCCGTCCACCGCGGCGCCCGCGTACAGACCGGGCTCCTCGGAGGTGGCCTTGGCGGACGTGCAGCGGGCCGCGTTCGAGGTCGCCGCCAGGTCCGGGCGGCGGGTCTTCAGGACGGCCGGCACCCCCCGGCTGACGATCTTGTCGCCCTCCGGCGACTCGATCCGCATCGGCGCACCGGCGGTCAGCCGCACGGTGGTCTGGTGCGCACCGATCGCCACGTCGTAGGTCCGCCCCTGCCAGTGCAGACCACGCAGGGTGACGCCCTCGGAGAGCTGCGGCGGCAGCATCGGGTCGAGGTGCACCCGGTCCTCGCGCAGCCGCAGCCCCGTCAGCCCCTGGGTGAAGGTCTGCAGGAAGCCGCCCTTGCCGGTGAGGAAGTCCTGCGCGGGCTTGCCGGCGTGCGGGTCGTCGGCGCCGGCCTTGTCGCCGCGCGCCTCGGAGAACTGGTCGAACGGCCCGCGGACGAACGGCTGGATGGACCGCATCAGATAGGTGTACGTCGAGCAGCCGGCCTCACCGATCCCGGCCGCGTCGATGGCGTGCACCGAGTCGGTCATGGCCGGGCCGTCCGGGTCGGTGTGCCCGGCGTAGAAGTCCAGCGTGCGGGCCCCCTGCGTCTGCGACATCGGCCATTCCAGCGGGTACATCAGCAGCACGGTGTCGGCCTGCTTGATGGTCGTGCCCTTGTACCCGGCGTACTGCTCGAAGATCTTCTTCTTGCTGTCGTAGGGGATGCGCAGCTTGTCGGCGACGGTCTTCCAGGAGGCCGGTGCCTTTTCGCCGAGGATCGCGGCGACGCGGAGGGCGTGCCGCAGCGCGGTGGCGGCGCCGGCGTTGGTGAACACCCCGTCGTTGACGCCGTTGCTGTACTCGTCCGGCCCGGCGACGTTCTTGACGGAGTAGCTGCCGTCGGCGTTACGGGTGGCCCGTGAGGCCCAGAATTCGGCGATGCCCTTGAGGACCGGCCAGCCGCGGGACCGCAGCCACGCGGTGTCCTTGGTGGCGAGGTAGTACTGCCAGGTGGCGAGGGAGATATCGCCCATGAGGTGGTTCTGGGTCTTGCAGTGCGGCGGGTCCCAGCTGTGGCACTCGTTCCACAGGTCGCCCTTGCTGCCGCTGGTCCAGGGATAGAACAGCCCCTTGTAGCCCAGCTTCTCGGCGTTGGCGCGGGCCCCGGCCCGGGTCTTGTAGCGGTAGTCGACGATCGACCTGGCGAGTTCGGGGTGGCTTGCGAGCAGGCCCGGGTACATCCAGGTCTCGGCGTCCCAGAAGACCTCACCGGCGTAGTTGTCGCTGGTCAGGCCGGTGGGGCCGATGCTGTTGGCGCTGCCTGCGCGGGTGGAGGACAGCAGTCCGTACTGCGCCGAGCGCACCCAGGACTGCAGTGCGCGCTTCCCCTTCACCTCGATGTCGCTGCGCCACAGCCGCTGCCAGGCGGCGGTGTGCCGGGCGAAGAGGGCGTTCCAGCCGCGGTCGGCGGCCCGGCGCGAGGCGGCGTCGGCGGCGTCGCGCGGGGAGCGGGAGGTGAGCGCGGTGTCCACGCCGACGTACTTGGTCAGCTCGTACGAGCGGCCGCTGCGGACCGGGAAGGACACCCGCTGCCGGTTGCTCAGCTCGGCTGCCTGCGGCGTCTGCCCGGGACCGGCCGCGCGCACCCCGGATCCGGTGCGCAGGGTCGAGGCGACCGCGCCCTCGGTCTTCGTCCCGTCCGTGCGGAACCCGACGTCCATGGTGCGGCCGGTGTCCTTGCCGGCGGATTCCTTGCCGACCGTGTCCTTGCCGGCGGATTCCTTGCCGACCGTGTCCTTGCCGCCGGTGTCCTTGCCGCCGGTGGCGGAGCCGGCTGCGGACGGCGTCATCCGGCGGGCGCCGCGGCCGTCGAGGCCGTCGGTGACCGTGGCGGCGCCGCTCCAGTGGGGCGTCATCCGCAGGCGTACGGCGCCGGTGTGTGCGTCGTTGCGGTCGGCGAGCACGTCGTAGACCAGGTCGGTGGCGCGGCCGTCGGCGGCCGTCCAGGTCAGTGACGTACGGACGAATCCGCAGCGCAGGGAGAGCGTCTGGCGGTAGTGCGAGATCCGGCCGGGTGCGGTGGCGGAGGAGAAGGTGTCGGGGTGCGCGCCGCCGGTGGCGACATCGAGGGTGGTCCAGGTGGGGATGGCGGCGATGGCCTGCCGGCCCTTGACGCTCTTGGGTCCCTTGGCATAGAGGCCGGAGACGAAGGAGCCGTCGTATTCGGGCGTCTTCAGCGGCCAGCCGGTCTCGCCGCCGGGGGCGGCGTAGCCGGTGCCGTTGGGCGGCACCCGCTGTCCGAGGTAGCCGTTGCCGACGAAGGCGTGGTGGCTGTCCTTGGGGTCGATCTTGGTGGCGGTGGCGGTCCAGCCGTCGCTGTCGTCGCCCTTCACACAGGGGCCCTGTGCGCCGGCGGCCGGCTGCGGTGCGGGTGCGGGTGCCGGTGCGGAGGCCGAGGCCGTTACGGGCGCGAGGACCGCGACCAGGGCCGTGGCGAGCAGCGGGGCGACGAGCTTGCGGGAGCGGCCCGCCACGGGCCCGGTCCGTCGCGCCGCCGGGGGCGGGTGCTCCGCCGGTCGCTGCGGGGGCGGGTCCACGGGGTGCTGTGCCGAATGTTCCATGGTTCTCCGTCGTCTGTGCGCGGCCCGTGCCGCACCACCGCGACACGGACATCACCTTGAACATCATCAGGCCCCCGCCTGCACGGCACCCTAGGCCGAATCCCCCGTTCGGGTCACGGCCTCCCCGGCACGAACTTGCTCCCACGCCCTCCCCCACCACCCCGATTGGTCAAGAGGCCCCCGCATACGGCACACTTTTAGACTGACCAGTCAGAACAAAAGGGGAGGGGTGTTTTGTGAACACCACCCGCCAGGGGGCGGCGGTCAACGCCAGGGGGATCGGAGTGGAGGGCCCGAGGGGGTGGGCCTTCAGAGGCGTCGACATCTCCGCGGAACCGGGCAGCCTGATCGCGGTCCAGGGACCCTCCGGCTCCGGCCGCACCTGTCTGCTGCTGGCCCTCACCGGCCGGATGCGGATCACCGAAGGCACGGCGGCGGTCGCCGGATTCCCGCTGCCCCAGCGGATGGGTACGGTCCGCGGCCGTACCGCCATCGCCCACGTACCGGGCGTCGTCGACCTCGAACCGGCCCTCACGGTCGGCGAACACCTCAAGGAACAGGCCCTGCTGGGCCACCGTCTCCAGGGCTCCCCGGCCGGCTCGCTGCCCTGGGGCAAGCGCCACAGGGAGGCCACCCGGGCCCGGATCGACGCCGCCCTCGCGGCCGTCCGGCTCGACGCCGACACCCTGCCCAAGGGGCTGCGGACGGCGGTACGCGATCTGGAGCGGATCGAGGCGCTGCGGCTCTCCGTCGCGCTCGGGGTCATGCACGGCCCGCAGCTGCTGGCCGTCGACGATGTGGACCTCAAGCTCTCCGAGGCCGAACGCACCCAGGCCTGGCAGCTGTTGCGGGACCTGGCGCTGGAGGGCACCACCGTCGTGGCGGCCGGCAGCGACGCACCCGCGGACGCGCTGACCGTCCGCACCACGCGGGCGGACACCGAACCCGCCGCCCCCGCCCCCGTCCAGGACGGGCCCGACACCACCGAGGAGGAGGCAGCGCATGCGTTCGCCGAGACTGGCCTCGCTTGAGCTCAGGCGTTTCGGCAGGGGAAAGCTGCCCCGCCTGGGCCTGGCCGCCCTGATGCTGATCCCGCTGCTCTACGGGGCCCTGTACCTGTGCTCCTTCTGGGACCCCTACAGCCGCCTGGACAAGATCCCGGTGGCCCTCGTCAACGACGACCGGGGCGCCACCACCGGCGGCAAGAAGATCACCGCGGGCGACGACCTGTCCGAGAACCTCAAGGACAGCAAGAAGTTCCACTGGGAGGACGTCAGCTCCGCCGACGCCGCCAAGGGCGTCGAGAACGGGACGTACTACCTCTCGCTGACCGTCCCCGAGGACTTCAGCAAGCGGATCGCCTCCAGCTCCGGGGACACCCCGCAGACGGGCGCGCTCCAGGTCCGTACGAACGACGCCAACAACTACGTCGTCGGCTCGATCTCCAAGACGGTCTTCTCCGAGGTCCGTGCCAAGACCTCGGCCACCTCGGCGCGGGCCATGCTCGACAAGATCTTCATCTCGTTCTCCGATCTGCACGACAAGACCGCAGAGGCGGCGGACGGAGCCGGGAAGGTCGACAAGGGGGTCGGCTCGGCCAAGCAGGGTTCCGGCGACCTCGCGAACGGCCTCGGCAAGCTCAACGACGGCGCCGGCAAGGTCAGTCAGGGCGCCGGCGACCTGAGCAAGGGCGCCTCGACCGCCGTCGCCAAGGCCCATGAGCTCAGCCAGGGCGCGGGCCGGGTCGCCGACGGCACCCAGCAGCTCGCCGAGAAGGTCCACGGCCTGGCCAAGAAGGACCTGCCCTACCTCCGCGAACACGGCAAGGAGATCGGTGCGGGCGCGCAGTTCGTCGCCCACGCCACCGAGACCCTCGACGACCTCCTCGACACCCTGCCGGGCGACTCCGCCAAGGCCGCCACCCAGGCCCGCAAGAACGCCGACAACGCCGCGGAGATCTACCGGAACCGCTGCGGCGGGCTGCTGGACACCGACCCCGACTGCACCAAACTGAAGGCGCTCGCGGACGGCACCAAGGTGGCCGCCGACGCGGCGGAGAAGGTCAACGACTCCGTCGCCGGGGCGGACTTCGGGCCGATCCGCAGCAAACTGCACGAGGTGCACCAGGGCGCGGAGATGGTCGCCGAGCAGGCACCGGGCATCGGGCAGCGCGCGGACACCGCGATCCGCCAGATCAACGCGCTCAACGCCGGTGCCCACAAGGTCTCCCAGGGCGCGGGGCTGTTCGCCGACGGCATCGGCACCCTCGCCGACGGCGCGGGCAAGGTCGCCGACGGCGCCGGCAAGGTCCACAGCGGCGTCGGCAGCGCCAAGGACGGCGCCGTCAAGCTCACCGGCGGCCTCTTCAAGCTCAAGGACGGCACCAACCAGCTGGCCGACGGCCTGCACGACGGCGTCGCCAAGATCCCCGACTACAACAAGAAGGACCGCGACGCCCGCACCGAGGTGATGGCCGACCCGGTCGAGCTGGCCGCCAAGTCGATGCACAAGGCGCCCAACTACGGCACCGGCCTGGCGCCGTACTTCATCCCGCTCTCCCTCTGGGTCGGCGCGATGGTCGCGTTCATGCTGCTCCCGGCGCTGAGCAAGCGGGCCCTGGCCGCGGGCGCCCCGGGCTGGCGGATCACCCTCGGCTCCTGGCTGCCCGCCTACGCCGTCGGCGTCGTACAGGTGCTGGCCCTGATGGCCGTCCTGCACTGGGGCCTGGGCCTGGAGATGGTCCGCTCGGCCGGCACCGTCGGCTTCCTGCTGCTGGCCACGGCCTGCTTCACCGCCATCATCCAGCTGCTGGGCGCGTTCTTCGGTCCGGCCGGCCGGGTGCTGACCCTGGTCGTGCTGATGCTCCAGCTGACCTCGGCGGGCGGCACCTACCCGGTGCAGACCAGCCCCGGGTTCTTCGCCGCCATCCACCCGTTCCTGCCGATGAGTTACGTGGTCGACGGCCTGCGCCGGCTGATCACCGGTGGTGACCTCGCCATCGTGCAGCAGGGCTGTGTGGTCCTCGTGGTCTTCACCGTCGGCGCGCTGGCGCTCACCGCCCTCGCGGCGCGCAGCCGGCAGGTCGTACGGATGAAGGACCTGCACCCGGAACTCAGCCTGTGAGCGTGCTCCCGGGGGCTTCCCCCGTCACCCGCCGCACCTCGACGCGCCGCCGGCTCTTCGACGCCGCCGTGACCCTCATCGCGGAACAGGGCTTCTCCGCCACCACCGTCGACGAGATCGCCGACCGTGCCGGCGTCGCCAAGGGCACCGTCTACTACAACTTCGCCAGCAAGAACGTCCTCTACGAGGAGCTGCTGCGGGACGGCATCGACCTGCTCGCCGACTCACTGCGCCGGGCCGCCGACACCACAGCGGCCCGCGGCGGCACCCGGGTCGACGCCCTGGACGCCATGATCCGCGCGGGCCTGGACTTCATCGCCTGCTCCCCCGCCCTCATCCAGCTCTACGTCGCCGAACTGTGGCGCACCAACCGCACCTGGCGCGCCACCCTCACCTCCGTACGCGGCCGCGCCCAGTCCGTCGTCGAGTCCGTCCTGCGCGACGCCGTGGAGACCGGCGAACTCTCCGACGAGCTCGACATCCCCCTCACCGCCTCCGCGCTCCTGGGCATGGTCCTGGTGGCCGCCCTGGACTGGCAGTCCTTCCAGCCGGACCGCTCGGTCGAAGAGGTCCATGCGGCGCTGTCACGGCTGCTGCAGGGGCGGGTGGGGGCGGCCGGACGTTAGCCCCCGCAGCACGGCTGCCGCACGGACACCGGCCTGGTCGTGGACAGTTGCCCACGACCAGGCCGGTGTCACGCCTGCCGCTCGCCGGCCGGTGACCGGGCGGGAGGTCAGGGCTCGACGACTCCTGCCTGCCCGCTGGACGGTGACAGGATCGCCGACGGGGTGACCGCGCCGGCGAAGGAGACCTCGTAGCCGTGGTTGAGGAGGATGAGCGTCAGGGTGAGCGTCTCGTTCACCCGGGCGACGCCTTGGGCGTCGGTGTTGGCGATGCCCAGGACGTTGCTGCCGGCCTTGAAGAGGATCGGCTGGTTGGGCACCGGAAGGCCGGTGACCTGGTCGGTCAGGGTGGCCGTCAGGAACGGGAAGTACACGTGCGGCGGGAACAGCTTCGTCAGCGCCGGGGTCGCGGTCAGCGAGGTGGCGTGGACGGGGAGGATGTAGGTGAAGCCGTTCACCAGAGTGGCGCTGCCACCAGGGGTGGTGACGGTGACGTCCGCGGGACCGGCCACCCCGGGCGGCGTGGTGGCGGTGAGCTGCGTACCGGCGGCGTTGACGCTCACCCCGGTGGCGGGGTTGCCGCCGATGTCGACACTCGCCCCGGTGAGGTTGGTGCCGGTGATCGTCACGACGGTCCCGCCCGTGATGAACCCTTGGGTGGGGTTGATGCTGGTCAGCGTCGGGTCGAACTGGATGACGCTGACGTTGTTGGAGAGGAGGTTGCTGACGTAGACCTTGCCGTTGGGGGCGACCGCCACGGCGATCGGGTTGCTGCCGACGGGGATCGGGGCGCCGATGACGGTGTTGGTGGCGGTGTCGATCACCGACACGGTGTTCGACCCCCGGTTGGCGCTGTAGGCGTTGCCGTTGGAGCCGACCGCGATGCCCCACGGCTGGCTGCCGACGGGGATCGTGGCGATGACGGTGTCGGTGGTGGTGTCGATCACCGACACGCTGTTCGACCCGATGTTGGCGACGTAGGCGTTGCCGTTGGGCGCGATCGCCACGAAGTTCGGCTGGTTGCCGACGGCGATCGGGACACCCACGACCGTGTTGGTGGCGGTGTCGATCACTGTCACCGTGTTCGAGCCCCTGTTGGTGACATAGGCCTTGCCGTTGGGGGCGACCGCCACTCCGACCGGGTTGCCGCCGACGGGGATCGGGGCGCCGACGACGGTGTTGGTGGTGGTGTCGATCACCGACACGGTGTTCGACCCGAAGTTGGTGACGTAGACGTTGCCGTTGGGGATGGCGGTCGCCGCGGCGGGTGTGGCGCCGACGCCGATCGTGGCGATCACGGTGTTGGTGGTGGTGTCGATCACCGACACGGTGTTCGACAAGTTGTTGGGGACGTAGGCGTTGCCGTTGGGGGCGACCGTCAGCCAGACCGGGCCGCTGCCGACGCCGATCGGGGCGCCGATGACGGTGTCGGTGGTGGTGTCGATCACCGACACGTTGGCCGATGAGGAGTTGGCGACGTAGAGGTTGCCGCTGGGGGCGAACGCCAGCCCGACCGGGCCATTGCCGACGGGGATGGGCGTGATCGCCAGGAAGGTGGACGCGGCCGCCGGGCTCATCTGTCCCGCCTGGGCGGCGGGCCGCACCTGGCCGGGGAGGAGCGAGGTCTGCAGCAGTTCCTGCCGCGGTGACTGAACGCTGGTACTCATGTGGACCCCTTCGGTGGGGGCCGCCCTGGACCTGGCAAATCCCCGCGCGGGGAGCAGCACAGGTCCCGCGATCCCTGACCGGGGCACCACAAGCCACAGCGACATCCACAGACCGAAGGTCACCACAACACGGCGGGCTGCGCACCCCGAGGAGGGATGGGCAGCCCGTTTGGTTCGGTATCAGCCTCTTCCCCATACTGCGGGGCGAGGAAACCTCCGTGGCCGCCCCGCCCTTGGACGACGGCTTCCCGGCTGTGCGGGCCACGGCCCGGTGCCACCGTCCGTCGTTCATGGGGAGTCCGGCCCCACGGCGTGCCGTGCGCTGCGGTCAAGACATCGTCAGGAGCCCAGATGCGTCGGCGCGAACATCCGCAGCTGGGCCGGGAGGACGACGACCGAGGGTCCCGGTGCCGCGAGCGCCGCCGCCAGGTCCGTACGGAGCTGCTCCGGGGACGTACGGACCGCGGGGACGCCGAACGACTCGGCCAGTGCCACGAAGTCCGGCCGGGTGAGTTCGGTGGCGGTGGCCGCGCCGAAGGCGTCGGTCATGTATTCGCGCAGGATGCCGTAGCCGCCGTCGTCCACGATGAGCCAGGTCACCGGCAGGTCGTACTGCCGGGCGGTGGCCAGCTCGGCGATCGAGTACATCGCACCGCCGTCGCCGGACACCGCCAGCACCGGCCGCGCCGGGTCGGCGACGGCCGCGCCCAGCGCCGCCGGGAAGCCGTAGCCCAGCCCGCCGGCGCCCTGGGCCGAATGCAGCGCGTTGGTACGCCGCGGGTCGAAGGCGGACCAGGCCCAGTAGGCGAGGATCGTCATGTCCCAGCAGCTGACCGCCCCGTCGGGAAGCGCGTCCCGCACCGAGGCCAGCACCCGCTGCTCCAGGTCGAGATGCTGCCCGGCGATCCGGTCGCGGACGCGGGCCAGGAGATCGGATACGGCGGCCTCGGGAGAGGGCGTATGGCCGGCCCCGGGCGTGGCTGCCCCGGATTTCCTGGAGGTGGGCGCTTCGCCGTCCTCGGTGGGGCCGCTCTCCCGGGCCTCGCGCTCCCCCACCTCCTTGACCAACGCGGCCAGCGCCGCCCGGGCATCCGCGTGGATGCCCAGCGCGGCATGGTTCGACTCCAGCTTGCCGAGGTCCGCCTCGATCTGTACGACCCGGCCGCGCGGCCGGAACGTGTGGTAGTTCGAGGAGAGTTCGCCCAGCCCCGAGCCGACGACCAGGAGGGTGTCCGCGTCCTCCAGGAAGGCCGTGGTGTAGCGGTCCTCCATCCAGGACCGGAGGGAGAGCGGGTGCTCCCACGGGAAGGCGCCCTTGCCGCCGAACGTGGTGGCCACCGGCGCCCGCAGCTCCTCGGCGAGCGCCAGCAGCTCCGCCTCGGCCCCGGCCCGTACGACTCCGCCGCCGGCCAGGATCACCGGCCGCCCGGCCTCGGTCAGCCGGGTCGCCGCCGCCGCGATCAGCTCGGGCCGCGGCAGCAACTCCTTCGGCCTGGCGGCCAGTTCGGTCACCGGCGGCACGTCGGCCTCCGCCAGCAGCACATCCTGCGGGATCTCCAGCCACACCGGCCCGTGCGGGGTGCTCAGCGCCGACTCCCAGGCGGCGGCCACCGCCGAGGGGATCTGTGAGGCCGTACGCGCCGTGTGGACGGACTTGACCACCCCGCGGAACGAAGCGCTCTGATCGGTGAGTTCATGGAGATAGCCATGGCGTCCGCCGCCCATCCCGGCCAGCGGCACCTGACTGCCGATGGCCAGTACGGCGGCGGACCCGGCCGCCGCCTCCTGCAGCGCGGCCAGCGTCATCAGCGCGCCCGGGCCGGTGGAGACCAGCAGCGGCGCGACCCCGTGCGTGGTCCTGGCGTACGCATCGGCGGCGAAGCCCGCGTTGTTCTCCACCCGCAGCCCTACGTAGCGCAGCGCGGAGCGGCGCAGTGCGTCGAACACCCCGAGCGCATGCTGCCCCGGCAGCCCGAAGACGGTCCCGGCGCCGAGTGCGGCCAGCGACTCGACGACGAGGTCACCGCCGTTGCGCCGGTGCTGCGTGGGGGTGGTGGTGATCATGGGTGCGTGCTGCCTTCCTTGCCGGGCGGACGTGCGGGGTGCGGGAGTAGGGGCGTACGGGCGTAGGGGCTTGGTGAGGGAGCCGAGCACCGGGGGGCCCGGGGTGGAAGCCAGGGGAGCGTCCGGGGATACCCCCCTGGCCGACAGCTCGGGACGGGGACGGTGGGTGTCCGGATCAGGCCCGTCCGGCGGCGGAAGGGGGTGCCAGTGCCGCTCCCCCGGCCGGATCACCGGCCGCATCGCCCTCCGGATCGCCGTCCGACCGGCCGGCCAGCCGTGCCCGCCAGGCCGCCAGCACCGCCGCGTCCGTCGGCTTGGTGGCCAGGCTGACCGCCACGTACGCGACGAGCGAGGCGATCAGCCCGTAGTAGATCGGCTCGTTGGCGAGGACGCCGAGCGAGACCATCAGGCCGATGACGGTCAGCCCGCCGACCGCGACCGAGGCGAGCGCGCCGGCGGCGGTGCCCCGCTTCCACAGCAGCCCGCCGAGGATGGGCACCAGCAGGCCGCCGACGAGGACGTTGTAGGCGAGGGTGAGCGCCTCGACGACATTGTTCAGCGCGATCGCGATGACGATCACCGCCAGGCCCATGAGGAGGATGAAGACGCGGTTGCCGCGCACCTCGTCGTGCTCCTCGGCCCCGTCCCCGGCCTGCTCCGCCCGGGCCTCCGGGCCGCCGTCACCGGACCCTCCCGCGGCCGGTCGCCGCCGTAGTGCGGCGGCGCCCTTGATCCGGGACCAGATGTCGTTGTTGGCGACCGTGGCACAGGCGATCAGTGCGCCCGAGGACGTGGACATCACCGCGGACAGCGCCGCCGCCAGCACCAGCCCGCGCACACCCACCGGCAGCGCGTCCTTGACGATCGTCGCGAAGGCGTCGTCCGGGCTGCCCAGATGCGGATAGAGCACCTTGGCCGCGGTGCCGATGACGGCGCCGGCCAGCGCGTAGACCAGACAGTACGTACCGGCCGCGGTGCCGCCGCGGCGCGCCACCGTGTCGCTGCGCGCGGTGAACACCCGCTGCCAGATGTCCTGCCCGATCAGCATGCCGAAGGAGTAGATCAGCACGTAGGTGAAGACCGTCTGGCCGCCGATCCCGAGCGGGGCGAAGTAGTCGTGCGGGAGCTGAGCCTTCATCTCCGCGAAGCCGCCCGCCTTGATGACGGCGATGGGCAGCAGGAGCAGCAGCACACCGATGGTCTTGACGACGAACTGGACCATGTCGGTGAGGGTGATCGACCACATGCCGCCGAGCGTCGAGTACGCGACGACGATCGCCCCGCCGAGGATGATCGAGAGCGTGCGGTCCATGCCGAAGAGCACATCGAAGATGGTCGCGTAGGCGATGGTCGAGGTCACCGCCAGCATCAGCGTGTACGCCCACATGACGACGCCGGAGATGATGCCGGCGGAGCCGCCGTAGCGCAGATCCAGCATCTCGGAGACCGTGTAGACCTTCAGCCGGGCGATCCGGGCCGAGAAGAAGACGCTCAGCGCCAGCAGCCCCAGGCCGATGGTGAAGACCATCCAGGCGCCGGACAGGCCGTACTGGTAGCCGAGCCCGACCCCGCCGATGGTGGAGGCGCCGCCGAGGACGATCGCCGCCATGGTGCCCGAGTACATCGCGGGGCCGAGGCGGCGGCCCGCGACCAGGAAGTCGCTCTTGGATTTGGCGCGCCGCATCCCCCACCAGCCCATAGCGAGCATTCCGGCCAAATAGAGCACGATCACCGCATAGTCGACAGCCATGGGCCATCCCTTCCAACTGCGCCGAGGGGGAGGGGGAGAGTGAGGGGGAGAGCGGG
Source organism: Streptomyces sp. NPDC048434 (assembly GCF_043200375.1). NCBI lineage: Bacteria > Bacillati > Actinomycetota > Actinomycetes > Kitasatosporales > Streptomycetaceae > Streptomyces > Streptomyces sp. NPDC048434. The sequence continues at coordinate 147,093 of NZ_JBICXQ010000010.1, forward strand.
GTGTGAGGTCGAGGCGGCGGGCGCTTGGCGAGCGGGGGTCCCGTCCAAGCGCCGCGCCTCGGGGGTTGACCCTAGGAGGCGCGAAGGCGACGCTGAAGTGTACGTTTCCTCCATTCACCACCCTCCGACGTGGATGGTTCGCACATGCCGCACCCTCTCCCTCCGCCGTCCACCCCACCGGTGCCGCTCGCGGATCTGCTCGCCCGTACGGATCTGGGCCTGCGCCAGATCGCCGGCCCGCGCGAGGGCGTCGCGATCCACTGGGTGCACACCTCCGAGATGGCCGACCCGGTGCCGTACCTCCTGGGCGGCGAGATGCTGCTGACCGCGGGGCTGCATCTGGCGGAGGTGACCAAGGGCGCGGGCGCGGCGGAGGGGGCGGACGCGGGCACGGGTGACGAGACGGGCGCGGGCACGGGCACGGCGGACGAGACGGGCGTCGGCACCGCGGACGGGACGGACTCGGCGCGGCCGGCCGCGCCCGCGGTGCCGTCCGACGCCCCCCGTGCGGACACCCCCGCCGGGCTCGGCTCCCACCCCGCCCTCGACGCGTACCTCGACGGCTACGCCGCCCGCACCGTCGCGGCCGGCGCCGCCGCCCTCGGCTTCGGGATCGCGCCGGTGCACGACACCGTCCCCCGCGCCCTGGTGGCGGCCTGCGACCGGCACGGCCTGCCGCTCGTCGAGGTCCCGGCGGGCACCCCGTTCACCGCCGTCGAGAGCGCCGTGTGGCAGGCGGTGACGGAGGCCAGGCACCGCGAGCTGACCCGGCTCAGCGAGGCACAGCGCGCGCTGGCCGCGGCCGCCGCCCGCCCCGACCCGGCGGCCGCCGTGCTGCGCGCACTGGCCCGCCATGTGCACGGCTGGACCGCGCTGCTCGCCCCGGACGGCGCGGAACACGGCTCCGCCGGCCCCCGCCCCACCGCCTCCGTCCGGGCCGCGGCCGGCCGTCTCGCGCAGGTCGTCGGCACGGGCGGCCCGTCCTCGGCCACCGACACCCTCCCCGGCAGCTCACTGTCCGCCTACGCCGCGACGGGACGCGCACGGGCCGGCCGGGCACTCGCCCTCGTGGTCACCGCGGATCCGCACGACCCGCCCGCGCACGCCATCGCGGGCGTCGCCGCCGTACTCCTCTCGCTGATCACCGGCCGGGCCACCGACCACGGCCCGGCCGCCGCCGGGCACTCCGCGGCCCTGGTCCGGCTACTCCTCGGCGCCCGCCCGTCCGATGTCGCCCCGCTCCTCGACTCGCCCCTCTGGACCGTCGTACACGCCGAACGCCGCCGTGACACCACGGAGTCGGCGGCCTCGCTGGCCGTCGCGCTGGGCACCTCACTCGTCGCCCCGGACGCAGGAGCCGGGCCGGCCACGAGCCCTGCGGCGCACCCCGGCGGCGGCCCCGCCCTGCGCGCCCTGGTCCCCGCCGGTCAGGAGATCACCGCGCACCCCGGCTGGACGCTCGGCATCAGCGAACCCGCCCCCGTCCCGGAACTGCCGGCCGCCGACCGGCATGCCGCCTCCGCGCTGCGCCGTGCCCTCGCCGGCCGCGCCGCCCTGGTACGCCATCGCACCCCTGGCCCCCACAGCATCACCTCGCTCGTCGCCCCCACGGACGCCCGACAGCACGCCCAGGCCCTGCTCGCCCCGCTGGCCGACTCCCCGTCCCTCCTGGCCACCCTCCACAACTGGCTCTCTCTGCACGGCAGTTGGGACCGCACCGCGACCGCCCTCGGCATCCACCGCAACACCGTCCGCCAGCGCATCACCCGTATCGCCGGCCTCCTCGACAGCGATCTGGACGACCCCGACGTCCGCATGGAGCTGTGGTTCGCCCTCCGTTCGCTCGACCGGGACACGCCACCGGCCTGACGGCGAGCGGGACACCTCAGCGGCCTGTCCCCGAACGCGAGCCCCACCCGCCGGAGGGCGCGGAGCGGCGAAGGGCCGCCGGGTCGCATCGGCCGCCGACCGCCCGGTGACACCCTTGTGACAGTCAACGCCTTGAGGAAATCGGGTAGTACGCCACTAAACTTTGCCGAGTCGTGTCGTACGTGACGCCATCATCGGAACGGGGGAAGCCGTGGCGGGAGAAGGATTGCAAGCAGATATACCGTCGCTGAAGTCCGGTGGCAAAGACTTCACCAGCGTCGGGCAGCGCTACCAGTCCGCGGTGGAGAAACTCAAGAACGCGCTGACCGGCCTGGAGGGCCAGGACACCCCGCCATGGGGCGATGACGACATCGGCGAGAAGTTCGGCGTGGTCTACGAGGGCCTGCGGGACGGCATGTACGAATCGATGGGGCATCTGGCCGCCAAGCTCCAGGAGATCGGCGGCGCCCTGAACACCATGGCCGACAACCACCAGGCCGACGAGGACTTCAACGATTCGCTGATGAAACAGCACGTCGCCAACGCCGAGGCCGAGGGCCAGAAGATCGTCGCCCTCAAGGCACCCCAGACCTGATTAGCAGTCAGTTCTCCTTTTCCGCAACGGTCATCATCGCTTCATTGTTTTACGGGGGATGGAAGCCATGTCGCTCATGCTGCCGGACTGGCTCGAGTGGGTCCTCGAAATGCTCGGCTACGACTGGCCGACGGGCGACGAGGACAAGATGAACGAGTCCGCCGACCGATGGCGGGACTTCGCGAACGCCGTCGAGCAGTTGCAGTCCGAGGGCGTCTCGGCCGCCGGCAACGTGCTGTCGGCCAACTCCGGCGACAGCATCGACGGCTTCAGCAAGACCTGGGAGAAGTTCTCCGGCAGCGGCTCCGGCTACCTCGACGATGCCCGTACGGCCGCCGAGCTCATCGCCTTCGCGCTGAACGCCGGCTCCGTGGTCATCATCGGGATGAAAGTCGCGGTGATCGCCCAGTTGGCGATCCTTGCGGCAGAGATCATCGCAGCTCAGGCGGCGGCTCCGTTCACCCTCGGCCTGTCCGAAATCGGGGCCGCCGGCGCCACCCAGGCCACTCGTCTGATCGTCCGCCGCATCCTGAAGGAAGCGCGCGAGGCCCTGGTCGAGGCGATCGTCGAGACGGTCAAGGAGCCCGCCGTCTCCGCGCTGGAGGCCATGATCTCCGACGCCATCGCCCAGGGCATGAACATGAACTTCGGTGCCCAGCAGGGCTTCGATGTCGGCCGCAGCGCCAAGACCGGTGCCGAGGCCGGGGTGGACGCGCTCAAGAACTCCGGCCAGACCTTCACCGAGTCCCTGCGCGACGGCGCGGGCGCCAAGGCTGGCCACCATGCCCGCAGCGGCCTCGATCACGCCGCGGGGCGGGGCGGGAGTGAGCACGGCGGCGAGGACAGCGGCGGAAACAGCGGGAGTTCGAGCGAATCCAGCGGGTCCGGAAGCGGGAACAGCTCCGAGAGCGGGAGCGGCTCCGGCAGCGGGTCGGGGTCCGGTGACGGAAGCGGCAGTGGGTCCGGAAGCGGTTCCGACGGCGGCGGGTCCGGCACCGACAGCGGTTCGGGGACCGGGTCGGGATCCGGGTCCGGATCCGGGTCGGGCTCGGGGTCCGGGTCGGGGTCCGGTGAGTCGAGCGGCGACGGAAGCGGTACGGGCACGGGCGCCGGGAGCGGCGGCCCGTCGCACTCCCCCCGCCCGATGAGCGACTCCGGCGCGGGCTCCGGCAGCGACCCCTCCACCACCCCCGACAGCTCCACCCCAGGCCCGGACGGCAACCGCAACACCCCCCAGGCCCAGCCCCTGCCACCCCCGGACCAGCGCACCGCCTTCGACGAGGGCTACACCGGCGACAGCGGCCACAACCCGTACGGGGGCTCCACCACTCCGGACGCCGGACCCACCCCGGACTCGGGCAACACCCCCAGCTCGGGCGGCCCCACGTCGGACACCGGCGGCGGCCCCACCCACGATTCGGGCGGCCCCACCCCCGACTCCGGCGGTCCCACCCACGACTCCGACGGTCCCACCCCGGATGCCTCCCGCCCGGACACGGACTCGACGAGCACCCACCCCACCCCGGACAACACCCCGGACGGCGCGCGCCCGGACGGCGTCAGCACCCACCCCACACCCGACAACACCCCTGACTCGGCGCGTCCCGACACCGGCCCCATCAGCACCCAGCCGGCCCCGGGCCCGTCCTTGCACCCGGACGCCGCACCGACCCCCGACTCGGGGACGACCCCTGACTCCGGCCCCGCCCCGGACCACTCGTCCGCCGACCGGCCCAACTCCCCCACCCCCGACGGTCCTTCACACCCCGACACGGCCCCGTCGCCGCAGCATTCGTCGCCCTCCCCCGACCCGGTGGCCGGCAACCCACCCACCAACACCGACACCTCGCACTACGGCGACGGCAACGACAGCGGCAACGGCGGCTCCCAGAACGGGGACGACTCCCACACCGCCGGCGGACGCCCCGCGACACCACACATGCCCTCCCAGGGCGCCCCCGTACAGCATTCCTCCTCCGGCCCGCCCGTCGGCCAGCGCGACCCGTCCCCCGGCGACCCCATGCCGCACGCCCGGGATGACGACGACACCACCGTCACCACCCAGTCCGCCGGCACCATGACGGCACCGCCGCCGACCCAGCACACGGCGGACCCCAGCGCCGGCGCGCCCGCCACACCGCAGCAGTCGCCCCAGAACACCCCACAGACGCCCGGCCCGATGATGGGCGTGCCCACTGCCATGCCCTCGCAGGGCGGTCCGGCAACGCCCAACGCCGCCCCGCCACGCGGCGGCACACCGTCCAACGGAAACGCCTCCGCCCCCTCCAACCGCCGCCCCGACGGCTCCCAGGCAATCCGCGACGCCACACAACAGCGCCGCCCCGACTCGCCTCCGTACAACCCGCGTCTGGACGGCCCCCGCCCCACCACGACCTCACCGGGCCCGAACCGCCGCCCCGACGGCTCCCAGGCGATCCACGACGCCACCCAGCAGCGCCGCCCCGAACCCCCTCCGCACAACCCCCGCCTGGACGGCCCCCGCCCCGACCAGAGCGGCCAGAACCAACCGAACCCACAGGGCGGCCAGACACCCCAGGGCCAAAACCCGCCACCCCAGCCAAACCAGTCGACCCCGTCGACCCCGTCGAACCAACACCCGGACCAGACCCAGCCGGTACGTCCGGACAACGCCCGCCCCGACAACACCCAACCCGTACGCCCCGACCAAACCCAGCCGCAACAGTCCCCACAGAACCAACAGGGCCCGCGCCCCGACCAGACCCAGCCGGTACGCCCGGACAACACCCGCCCCGACAACACCCAACCCGTACGCCCGGACAACACCCACCCCGACAACACCCAGCCCATACGCCCGGACCAGCAACACCCCCGGAACCAGCGCCCGGACACCACCAGGCCGGACACCACGCGCCCGGACACCACCCGACCCGACACCGCACGGCCGGACACCACCCGCCCCGACCAGTCACGTCCCCGCCCGGATGCCACCCGCCCGGACGACCCGCGCAACCCCCGGGACCAGCGCCCCGACCCCCGCCTGCAGCGCCCCGACCAGGCCCAGCCGCGCCCGGACGCCACCCGCCCGGATACCCAGCGTCCCCCGCAGCAGCAACCGCACGACCCCAACCAACAGCGGCCGCAGCAACAGCCACACGACCCCAACCAGCGGCCGCAGCAACAGCCACAGCAACAGCCGGACCCGCGCCAACAGCAGCCCCAGCAGCAGCCGACGCAGCAGCCCCACCGTCCGGACCCTCGTCAGCAGCCGACGCTCCAGAGTCACCAGCCGCAGCCGACGAACCAGCAACACCCGCAGCATCAGAACCACCCCCAGAACCAACCGCAGAACCAGCAGCAAAACCCTCATCAGCAGCCGCAGCACCAAGCCCCGAATCAGCACCACAACCAGCAGCCCGAACACCACCAGCAGCAGCCACCACACCAGCAGCAGCCGACGCCCCAGCACCCCCCGCGGCCGAACCTGAACGACGTGCGGGCGAGCCTCAACCACCAGCCCAGCGGCCTGTATTCGCCGTTCCCGCACGATCAGCAGGCGCTGGAGCACAACTTCCCGCGCAATCCGGACGGCAGCCCGCAGCGCCACGCGGACCCCTTCCAGCCCTGGTCCCGCTTCCAGAACGACGGCGGTCCGAGTGTCCCGGGACGCTCCAACAACTGCGCCGACTGCACCCGCTCGTTCATGGAGTCCTGGTACGGCAACCCGCAGGTGTCCGCACCACGCACCTACGACAACGACGGCCACGGCGGCCTGGACCGGGTCAGCGGCGAACGTAACGGCACCCACAACATCCAGAACTGGGCCGGCACCAGCTTCCGTAACTCCGGCCGGAACGCGCAGGACAGCTACCAGCACATCGCCGATGAACTCCGCCAGTCCGGCCACGGCTCGGCCGCCGCGGTCCTCGTCACCTGGCCCAAGAACCCCGACGGCTCCGGCGGCGGCGCCCACGTCTTCAACGCCGTCAACCACAACGGCCGCGTCGTCTGGGTGGACAGCCAGACCGGCCAGACCAGCCAGCAGCCCATTCACACCAACGCCGACGGTGTGTGGCATCTGACCCTCGACGCCGACCGCAAGCCCTTCGATCCCGCGGCCAACCAGAACCAACAGCCCCACCAGAATCAGAACCAGAACCCCCAGCAGGCACAGCACCAGAGCCAGAACCCCCAGCAGGGGCAGCACCAGAACCCCCAGCACAACCAGGGCCCGGCTCAGCACCAGCCCCAAAACCCGCAGCACAACCAGCAGCTGCAGAACCACCCGCAGCAGCAACAGCCGAACCAGCACAACCCGCAGAATCCACAGAACCCCCAGCACAATCCCCACCAGCAGCAACAGCAGCAGCAGAACGCCCCCGGCCCGCACCCCGCCGGCACCGACACCACCCCCGAGTCCCACTCCGGTCGTCCGGAGGAGCACGCGCCGGCCGACCCGTCGCGCTCCCACAGCCCGGACCACACCACCTCGGACAACCCGCCCCCGCCCCACAACCCGGACCACCCCACCCCGGACGCCCCGTCCTCCTCCCACAGCCCGGACCACACCACCCGGGAAAACCCCACAGACACCGACCGCCGCCCCCCGGAAAACCCCACAGACACCGACCGCCGCCCCCCGGAAAACCCCACAGACACCGACCGCCGCCCCCCGGAGAACCCCTCCGGTACCGACAGCCACCACCCGCCCTCCGACCCCTCGGGTACCAAGCGGCCGGCTGACGACGAAGAGGCGCACGGGGACACGAAGCGGCCCCGGACCGACGAGGAACACGCCGGCGGCCCGGAGGGGACGGCGCACGACCCGAGCGGCACGGAGGACAAGGGTCACGACCGGCCCGAGGGGGACACGGAGCACGAGGCACGGGACCACGCGCCCGATCCGGACTCCCCGCAGACCGCCGACCATCACGATCGAGGGCTGTTGCCCGAAGCCGCCCAGGCCGATCTGCGCACCACGCACGAAGTCCGTCCGGTCGACCTGGAGCCCGTCTACAACAATCTGCAGAATTGGGGTGAGCAGGGGCTGCTCCCCTCGCTCTTCGCGCGGGCCGCACACCCCGAAGGAATCAGCAAGCAGACCCTCGTCGACACCCTCGGATCCGACTTCACCGATCTCACCAGGGGGCAGCAGGGGGCCGTGGTGGCGGCGCTCACCCGCCTCTCTCTCGACTTTCACCGAGGGCATGCGGTCGGCGCGCTCGATCCTCAGGCGGATAACCGGCACCACCCAACCGTTCACGATCCCGGATACCACAACGACCCGCCCAAGCGGCAGCGGTTCCTGGACAACCTGCAAAAGCTCTCCGACAACATGGAGGCAACGGGCCACCACAACGCCGCGACCTATTACCACGCGACGCAGCGGCCCAATCGATCCGAAAACGATCTGCAGAATCACATGACTGCGGACGATTTCAAGCAGCTCCTGGACCGGAACAAGGGCGACTGGTCGAAGCGGAACTTCGCCAGCCTCGAAGTGTTCGATCCATCCATCAATGGAAATCGCTACATTTCAGACAGCTCGCTCCCCATGGGCACCCAATGGGGCGGCGGAGTTCACTCCGAGCCGCATGTGGTCGACTACATGAAGTCGGTGAACGAGGAGCGGGCGGCGAGGAATGAGCCACCGCTCAAACCCGTCAGCCTCTACACGGAGCGCGAGCCTTGCGGTTCCATCAGCGGCAACAACTGCTCCGGGTATCTGCAAAGGGAACTCGGCGACGACGTCAAAATCTATTACGGGACGGGATTCCGTCAGGGAGATCCCGAGAACGTCGACGAAATGGTCGAGAGGGACGGCGGAAGGCAAGGGGTCAGGAAGGCGAGGCAACTTGCCATGGCCGGCTTCAAACAGGATTCGAGCGCCTATGTCAATAGACTGCGGGGCATCTGGGGAGACTTGGCACGCGGCGGACACCTCTCCTAGGATGACTGGCTCCATGATCTCCGCGGAAAGGGTGTCGTCTCGTGCCTGATGGTGAGGGCTCCAGCGAATCCGTCCTCAGGAATTGGCTGGACCGCCCGGACGGAAAGCGGCGCAGGCTCATCGTCACCGGCGCCCTCGGCAGCGGAAAGACCAACTGGCTCGGCGAGACGGCACATCGGACCCCGGACGCCCTGTTCGTGGACTGCCGTGGAATGTCGGCCGAAGCGGTGGCTCTGCGAATTCAACAGGAAACCGCCACCGGGCCGGCGCCACACGGAGACCGTCGCGGCCAGTTGCGGCTGTATGAAGACCCGCGCGGTCGGCACGTTATTTTCCTGGCCAATGCCCAATGGGCGGGCGAGACCTTTCACTCCACGGAGCCGCAACGTCTGGCCGGCAGTCTTTCCTTCGCGCTGACCGGCGCCTACAACGCCGATATCCGGCTGGTGATGGAGTGGGACGCGGCGCGCATGGGGGCTCCTTGGCCCCGCGACATCGAGATTTCTCCCACCGGCACCGGCACCGGCACCGACACCGACACCGATACCGGGATCGCCGCCGGGGACCTGTCACCGCTCCTGTCCCGGCTGAGCGAGGACGCCTCGACCGCCCTCACCGCTCTTTCCTGGTCCGAAGTCCCCGAAACTCCCCTCCCGGTATGGGAGTTGCTCTGCCGGGCCATCGGCGGCTCCCGCGGCCGTATCGAGATCCCCGCGGTGCTCACGGAACTGGCGGACGTGGTGCGCGTGACCGATCGCGGGACTCCCGAGGAGCGCCTCTCCTTCCTCGACCCCGCGGTCGCACACACCCTCCGCTCGGAGCGGCCGACCACCGCGGACACATTCCGCCGCATCGCGACGGCGCTCCGCTCGGCGCTGTCGGAGGACGGCCGCCCCTGGCCCGAGCGTGGCCCGGCCGCCCGGTACGCGGCCAAGACGCTGCCCGTGTATGCCGCGTTGGCCGGCGAGCTGACCGACACCCTGGAGGACGGGTTCGCCCTGGCGCATTGTGAGCCCCGTGTCCTCTGGGACGCGCTGGCGCAGGCCTTTCCCGACGGCGTTCCCCAGGGGAGCGTCGCGGCCGATGTGCGGCTCCTCCAGGGGCAGGGAATCGACCCCGGAGACCAGGGCGAATGGGTTGCCTGGCTGCACCACGCCGCACTGAGCGCGAACCGTCCCGCACTGGCCGACGAACTCGCCGGCGCCGGTGTCGGCATGCCCTGGCGCACCCTCTGGTCACGATGGCGCCCCGGCGGCGTGTTCGGCGCCCTCCCCGGCGAAGCGGGGCGCATCGACGAGTTGGGCTTCGTGGTCGATGACGACGGTGCCCGCCTGGTGACCGGCCGGGACACCACGGTCGACAAGGCGGCCGACCCCGACTACGCGTATGTCCGCCGGGAGTGGGACCCCACCACGGGTGACCCGGCCACCCCGGGGGAATCCGTTCCCGAGCCGCTGGGAGAGGCGGAGTGGTGCGCCGAGGACCGGATTCCGTCGGATATGCCGGTGGTGTTCGCGCAGCACGCGGAGACCGGGTGGGAGGTGTACGGGTCGGCTCCGACCGTGCCGCCGCGCTGTCCGGTCGCCGTCACCCAGGCCGTCAGCGTCGGCCGTACCTGGTGGCTGGCGGGGGCGGGCGGACTGTGCGCCGTCACGGGGGCCGGCGACAGCCTCTCGGGGCTGCCCCTGTGGCACGAGGAGCCGCTGCTGCCCACCCACTCCCGTGCCGCGCTCTGGGAGATGCCGGACATCCCCGCCACGCCAGCGCCCGGAGGTTCCGGTGATGCGGTCACCCGGCAGTGGCTGGAGGAGACGTTCGGCCCGGGTGCCTGCCGCGCCCTGCCCGACAGCGCGGTACCGGCGGGGGTGGCCGATGCCGCGGCGCGGCGTTTTCTGACCGAGGTCGGCGTGCCCGTGGTGTCGGGCTTCCTGCACCTGATCACGGACCCGCCGTCCTCCGACGGCCTGGCGGAGGTTCCCTGGCCGGCCGACTCGTCCTCCGCTCCGCCCACCGGCGGTCCGTTCTACGACCTCGGCTTCTGGATGTATTCGAGGCTGCTGTTGGACGGCAGCTCCGGGCAGGTGCTGCGCGACGGCACGGGCGGCATGGACTCGCCCCTGGCCGGCGGCAGCCTCGCGCAGTTCTTCTCCCTGGTCAGGCTCTTCGACGCATATCGCCGGAGTCCCTTCCCCTGCCCCCTGGACCGTCAGGACGCCAAGGCCGGCCTCCACGCGTGGTGTCAGCGGCTCGACCCCGAGGCCGCGGACGGTCCGCTGTGGCGGACGATTCTGGAGGAGGGCTACCCCTTCGAAGACGGCACATGGGACCTGGCGTCGTACGACGGCTGGTTCATCGAGTAGCCGCGTCCGGCCCCGGGAAGAGGACGCCCGGCCCGCCACGGTGTCCGTGGCGGGCCGGGCGTCGTCGACTGCTGCTGTCGGCCTGCGGGACCGCGCGGTGCCTACTGGCCCTGCCGGGCCGCCGCGATCTGCCGCGACATGATCGTCGTCAGCTCGTACGCGGTGTGGGAGGCGGCCACGCAGGTGATCTCCGCGTGGTCGTACGCCGGGGCGACCTCGACGACGTCCGCCGAGACCAGGTTGCACGACGACAGCCCGCGCACGATCTCCAGCAGCTCGCGGGAGGTGAGGCCGCCGGCCTCGGGGGTGCCGGTGCCGGGGGCGTGGGCCGGGTCCAGGACGTCGATGTCGATGGAGATGTACAGCGGGCGGTCGCCGATGCGCTGGCGGAGCTGGTCGGCGACCTCGTCGACGCCGCGGCGCATGACGTCGGCGGAGGTGACGATGCCGAAGCCCATCTTCTCGTCGTCGTCGAGGTCCTTCTTGCCGTAGAGCGGACCGCGGGTGCCGACGTGGGAGAGCGCGGAGGTGTCGAGGATGCCCTCCTCGACGGCGCGGCGGAAGGGGGTGCCGTGGGTGTACTCGGCGCCGAAGTAGGTGTCCCAGGTGTCCAGATGGGCGTCGAAGTGCAGCAGCGCGACCGGGCCGTGCTTCTTGGCGACCGAGCGGAGGAGGGGAAGGGCGATGGTGTGGTCGCCGCCGAGGGTCATCATGCGGGCGCCGCCGGCGAGCAGGTCGTCCGCCGCGGCCTCGACCGTCTCCACGGCCTCGTTGATGTTGAAGGGGTTGGCCGCGATGTCACCGGCGTCGGCCACCTGCGCGAGCGCGAAGGGCGACGCGTCCTGGGCCGGGTTGTAGGGGCGCAGAAGGCGGGACGCCTCGCGGATGGCGTTGCCGCCGAAGCGGGCTCCGGGGCGGTAGGAGACGCCGGTGTCGAAGGGGACACCGACGACGGCCACATCGGCCCGGCCGCCGACCTCGTCGAGGCGGGGCAGTCGGGCGAAGGTCGCCGGCCCGGCGAAACGCGGGATGCGGGAGGAGTCGACGGGGCCCACGGGCCCGTTGGATGCGCTGGCTGCGGTGGTCATGAGGCGAGAGTAGGGAGGGCCGGGCCCGTGGCACATGGACATTTGCGGAGATGACATCCGGTGCGTTGGACGTTTTGGCCAGGGGCCCGGGGACACCGGACAGGCGGCGGCCAGGTCTTTTCTCGGCTCTCGGCGTCCGCACCGCGGTGCCACCGCTCCGGCATCCGCACCCCGGTGTCCGGGCTGCGGAACTCCACCGCCCCGGAACAGGCGTACGGGCACAATGGGCGCTATGCCGATAGCCTCCGCAGCCGCTGCCCCCTCGCGCGCCGAACTCGTCGATCATCTCGTACGGACCCGGATCGCCGGTGAGGTCGCCACTCCCCGCGAGAACAACCTCTCCCACTACCGCAGACTCGCCAACGGCGAGCGCTATTACTGGTTCGGCCTGGAGTTCGGCGACCGCTGGACGGACGAGCAGGATGTGCTGGCCGTCATGGCGGAGCGCTGCGGGGTGAACGACGATCCGCACCACCGGCAGGGGCAGGACACCATCGATCCCGAGCTCACGGTGGAGGCGCTGGACCGTGCGGCAGCGGTGCTGCGCAAGGCGGCGGCCGACGGGCAGCGGGTGCTGTTCGCGACCGGTCACCCGGGCGGGCTGCTCGATGTGCACCGGGCCACGGCCGAGGCGCTGCGTGCCCAGGGCTGCGAGATCGTGGTCATCCCGGACGGACTGCGGGCGGACGACGGGATGGTCTTCCAGTTCGGCGAGGTGGCGATGCTGGAGCGCGGCGCGACGCTGTGGCACACCCACTCCCCCGAGCCGATGGCCGCGATCCTGGACGGGCTGGAGCGCGAAGGGCGGCCGCTGCCGGATCTGGTGATGGCCGACCACGGCTGGGCGGGCTGCGCCGGCCAGCGCGGTATCGACGCGGTGGGCTTCGCCGACTGCAACGACCCGGCTCTCTTCCTGGCCGAGGCCGAGGGCACCCTCCAGGTGACGATCCCCCTGGACGACCACGTCCTGAGCCCGCGCCACTACGACCCGCTGACGGCCTACCTGCTGGACGCGGCGGGGCTGGGCTGAGCGGGTCCGGCTGAGCGAGCTGGCCGACAAAGCCCCCTGGGGCGGAACCAGTTCGGTGGGCCCGGACTCAGCGAACGGACCTGACCATCGCCGTCAGGACCGGCGAGGCGGGCGAGGGCCGGCTCTGGCCGATGTCTTCGTATCCCCAGGACTCGTAGAGCCGGTGCACTTTTCCGTTTCCGGCGAGCGGGTTGACCATGAGCGAGACGTAAGGCTCGTTGCGGTCGGCAAGGAGCGCGTCGTGGATGCGCCGGGCGATGCCGGTGCCGCGCCAGGAGATGCGAACGCCGATTTCTTTGAGGGCTACGGCGTACCGGTCGGTGTATTCAGCCGGCGGAACGGGTGTGACGCGTTTCCACCAACGGTCTTCGGCATCAACAGCGTTGGCGTACACATAGCCGATGGGCTCGTCCTGCTCATACGCAAGGATCGCTACCCAACCTGGCTCCTTGGAATGACGGTCGAGGCGCTCGGCGAAGGCAGTGACCGCGTAGTTCGGAAGGTGCAAGAGGTCTGCGCGGACATCGGCGTACACGTCCAGGAGGTCTTGCCGGGCCGGTTCGAGCGAGTGGAACGTGCGCAGCTCGACGGTGGGCGTCATACCGATTCCTTCCAGGTGGTGTGTACGTACTGATTCCACATGCGGGTGGTCGGGCTGTTCGGCGCCATGGTGTGCATCTTGATGTGGAAGCTGCGGAGCATCCGGGCGACCCGCGGGTGATGTGCGGCAGCATCGAGGGGGACCGACATGGCGGTGGCGACAGCGGGCCCCACATCCTCCTGGCCGAGTTGAGCGCACGCCAGCCGAGTAGTGGCGATGGCTTTTGACCGTTGCATGTGGGGCCGGAGGGCCGCCAAGCATCGGTGGGCATGCGCTTCCGCCGTCTCATTGTCGCCGAGGGCGAGGTATCCGGTGAGCGCGAGCGAATCCAACTCCGCCTGGTCATAGAACGAGGTCATCCATACGGGGCGGTTGGCGCGCGGATCGGCGCGGTCCATCGCTTCCTGGGCCTGGGCGAAGCTGCGCCGGGCCGCCGTGACATTTCTGGCAACGCCGTGAATGGCTGCCTGCCTGGCGAGACCGAGGGAAGCGAACAGTGGATCACGGCGCGTGATGGAGAGGCTGCGGGCAACGTCATTCGCAGCCATTGCTTCAATGGGACGGCCCATATGCCGGTACAGCGTTCCGGCATGCGACCAAATGCGGAATTTGATGGCCGGGTCGGCTGATAATTCGGCGAGTGCTTGAGCTTCTCGCATATGGACCATCGCGTCTTCGAAACGCTGCCCGTCGATTGCGGCCCACATCGCCGAAGACCGGAATGCCGCCGCGCATGCGTACACGTAGGCACGCACTCGCTGACTGGCACTCCCGGAATTTTGCAGGGCCAGGGCCTCGCCGGCGAGCGCTACGGCTTTCTGCTCGATGCCAAGCCGGCCGCCGTGGCGGTGGTCACTCGCGATGATCTCGGCGAAACGTTGTTGGAGTCGGTCAACGTCGCTCGTCCCGATCCGGCGGTGGGAGCCGGACGCAGGTGTGGCCGCGGCAGCGGCCAAGGCCGTCCCGGCGGTGAGGAAACGACGGCGTTCCACAGGATCCTCCGGCGGTGGTGCGGGGGCGGACGACGGGGCGCGGCCCCGCGGTACGAAGCCTAAGACGGTGGCGGGCAGCCCGGTGACTTTCTCCAGTGCCACCCGGGTCGCCGACTTCGGCCACCGCACCCGGCCCGCTTTCCAGTCCCGGACCGATGAGCCGTCCAGCCCTCCGACTTTCCCGGTGAGGTCACCGACTGCCGAATTCACTGCCTCGGCCAGCGAATTGGAGCTGTAACCGTGCTCCTTCATCCATTCTGCAAGCGCCGTATTCCGCAAGGTGGTCATGTACGGAAGGTAGCCCCGCGCTCCCCGCATCGTCAGCTAAAAGAGTAGCCAAATCGCCCTAGGGGTTGTGGAGAAGAGGTTGCCCGATCTCCCTAATCACCTTGCCCTGGCACCGCGTTAGCTGGTCATGAGCCGACTGCGAGGCTCCGGCGACTGAGTGGCCGCGACGGGCCTCTCGGGAACCCGTGCCGACGCGACGGCTCTGCGGGTTCTCGCGCTCCCGTCGTGGCGGCCCGCGTCCACAGCGAACTGGAGGACTGACCAAGATGCCCACCGCATCAACCGCTCGCCACCCCCTCACCGGTACCGCTCCGCACCCCCGATCTGCACCGTCCGTACGGACCGGCGCTAAACGCCTGCCGCCCGAAGCTCGCGCGTTCCGCCGCCGACACGGCGACCCCGTCGGCTGGGACTCCGGCGAATGGGCCGCCTACCTCGGTCTCGGAGGCGCGTCATGACCACGGGATGGGATGCAGTTCCTGCCCTGAAGGCATGGACGGTCCACGAGATCACGGGCCAGGCGTGCCCGTGCTGCCACTGCATCTACAGCCTGGCCCGGGAGAAGGTCACCGGTCCGGACGGCCGGCACACATGCCGACCCTGCACCGTCCTGCTCGGCGTCTCCACGGAAGCGGAGGCCTCGCGGTGAGTCACAGGAAGCTGCCGGAGGTCGGCGATGAGGTCGAGTACGCCCCCGGGCGGCTGGCTGTCGTCACGGACATCCGCAAGGGCGTCCCCTACCTGCGGAGGTCGGGGATCAGGGAATGGCCGGTGCAGGACCCGACAGGTCTGACGGTGAAGCGGACACGGGCCCAGCGGATCGCGGACGGTGATCCGTGGTGAGCCGCGCCTACGCCCCAGCCCAGAACGCCGATGTGCCGCTCGCCCGGCCCGGGGCGAACTGCCGAACCACAAGCACGCGACCAAAGGAGCACCTCATGGCCGTTCCTCTCCCGAAAGCCGATGTGGACTGGACTGCGCTGCGGAACTTCGCGGCACTGCGCGGACAGCTCAGGGTCTCTCTCACCCCCATCTGCAACGTGAAGTGCTGGTTCTGCCACAACGAAGGCGACGTACCGCCGCCGTTCACCCACCTGCATCGCGACGCTCAACCACGTGCCCGCGAACTAGCCGCCGCCGACTACGTGAACGTGCTGCGTGAGCTGATCGGCGCCGGTTTGAGGCGGGTGTACTTCACTGGCGGTGAGCCGCTGGCGTCGAAGCTCGCCCGGCCAATCCTCACTCAGCTCCCCGTTAGGGGCCCGGATGTGTCCTACGCGCTGATCACGAACGGGCTTCTGGTGCGCACGCATCAGGACTGGCTCGCCTCGACCGGTCTGGACAAGGTGAAGATCTCCCTGCACTACTTCTCCGACGACTCCTTCCGGGCCATCGCCCAGACCCGGTCCAGCGTTGCGACCGTCCTGGACGGGATCGAGGCTGCGCGGGAGATGTTCGAGCGGGTGGAGCTGAACACGCTCATCCAGCGCGAGAACGAGCACGAGCTGCGAGACATCCTCACCTTCGCTCTCGACCGCAGGATGCCGGTGCAGTTCATCGAGCTGGTCGACACCGACTTCAACGTCGGCCGGAAGGCCTCCGCTGTCGGTGCCCAGGGAATCATCGACCACCTGCGCACCCTGACCAGCGACGAGGAGGTAGAGGTCTCCGGTGTCGGCCAGGGCCGGAGGATTTTCCGCATCGACGGCATCGAGATCGACGTCATCCACCGTGAACTGGGCCGCCACCACGTCGGTCAGTGCGGAACCTGTCCCGTGCGGGCCAAGTGCGTCGAGGGTTTCTGGGCTCTGCGCATGGACCACGCCGGCGGTATCCAGCCCTGCCTGCTGCGGGAGGACTTGCGCAGGGACATCCGGCCGCTGCTGGCCGATCCGGAGACCATTCCCCCGGCAGTGGCCGAGCACGTGGCCGCCTTCACCGAGGGCACCCTATGAGCCCCCTGCGCGCCCCGTACACACCCGGGGCGCAAGAAGGCCGTAGAGGGCCGTTCGTGGTCCTGGAAGGCGTCTCTGGTGTCGGAAAGTCCACGCTCACCCGCCTCCTGGCCAAACGGCTCGGTGCAACAGCCATCCACACCCTTCCCGAGCCGCACACCGGCCTGTCCTCTGCGATCAACGCACAGCTTCGGCCGCTGCCGCAGTTCGCCTTCTACCTCTCCGGCCTCCTGCACACCGCCGACGTCGTACGCGAGGCGCTGAGGGCAGGGCCGGTGATCGCAGACCGGTATGCCTCCTCGGTCATGGCCTGCCACACCGCCGTCAACCGGGTCGACCTGGAGCAGGCGAAGAAGCTGATCGCCCCCTTCACGCCGTACCTGCTGGCACCGGACGTCACGTTCTACGTCGCCAGCTCCGATTGTTCGCTGAAGAAGCGGTTGGGGACCAAGACGGACGTGAAGCAGGACGACACCGAGCTGTTCGGCGTACCCGGCCGCCTGGCCAGACTGCGGGCGAACTTTGACGCCGTGGCCGAAGAGGACCCAAGCGCGGTCACGCTCCCCACCGACGGGCAGCGCCCGGACGACCTGGCCGACATCATCATCAAGCACCTGGAGGTGAGGCGTGCTTAACTCGATCGACACCGATGCCGTCATCCGTGACGGCCGCGTCGCCGGCACATTCCCGGGGGAGATCCACCAGGGCGTGGCCTGGTGGGTCGCTGCGTGCTTCGTCGTGGTGAGCCAGACGTCCCGGATCGCGGTGGCCCACGACGGCCACTCCATCACCGGAGAGTTTCACCGGCGATTCTGCCGCGGGGCCATCAACGCCCAGCACTTCAGTTGCCAGCTGGCGGACCTCGGCGAGGCCAATGAGGATCAGCTTGTGCACGCCATGCAGGCCCTCGGAAACATCCCCGGTGCCCTGCTGTCCACGACCGGCGACGGCGGCCGGCAGACCGTCACCATCCGCCTCTACGACGCGGAGGGCCAGCCGCTCACCGAGGACACCGGCCTGGCGAAAGTGCGCGAGATGATCGCCGCAGACCGGGTGCCGATCCCCGTCAACGACCAGGCCAAAGGCCGGATTACGCTGCGACGAGACCTGGTGGAGACGACGTGATCGACGTGTCAGAGGTCATTCAGAGTGGCATCAGCGTCCTCTTCGTTACCCTCGACTCGTTGCGCTATGACGTAGCGCGCGCTGCCCTGCACGCCGGCCAGACCCCGCGCCTGGCGACGATGCTCCCAGGCGGTCAGTGGGAAGAACGCCGCACCCCTGGCACCTTCACTCTCCCTGCGCATATGGCGTTCTTCTCCGGCTTCCTGCCCAAGCTCCCACAGCCCGCCCAACCACCGCGCCTGTGGGAGTGCCGCCCTCCCGCCTTCAAGACCGTCGATCCCGGCACGTTCGTCTTCGACGCACCGAACCTCCTCACCGGGCTCGCCCTGTACGGATACCGCACCGTGTGCATCGGCGGCGTGACGTACTTCTCGCGGGAAACCCCGCTCGGGTCGGTCCTTCCGGACATGTTCCACGAGGACCACTGGCGGCCGGAGTTCTGCTCACCGGAGCCCGACTCCACGCGCCACCAGGTCGATCATGCTCTGGCCATCGCCGAGAAGCACGCCGGCCGGCCGCTGTTCCTGTTCGTCAACGTCTCGGCGGCCCACGTCCCTCACGGCCACTACGTCGGAGACAGCACTGACTCCTGGCACTCCCAGGCCGCCGCGCTCGCATACGCAGACGAACACCTTGGCCGCCTGGTGGACGGGCTCACCAGCGCCAAGAGATGGCTGGTCATCATGTGTGCCGACCACGGCGACGCCTTCGGCGAGGACGGCTACCACGGCCGCGGGATCACACACCCCACGGTTCTGAACGTGCCGTTCGCCGCCTGGCTGACTCTGTCGGCGCCTCAGGCGGATACGCTCTCGGGCCATGACCGACGCACCCGACCGGGAGTCGACGCGTGACGCCTCCGTCATCGTGGCCCGTGACCCAAACGGCATGGTCGCCGTCCTGACCACCGAATTCCCCGCGCATGGAGGGGACTACCTGTTCCTTCCCGGAGGGCGCCGGGAGCCCGGCGAAACACCGGAACAATGCGCGCAACGCGAGCTGCGTGAGGAAGCCGGCGTCACCGCCAAGACCTGGCGCCCCCTCGGCTCCTACGCCATGACCCTGCACTCGACCGCCCGCATTTACCTCTACCTGGCCGAAGGTCTCACCTGCGGCCCACAGCAACTCACGCCGAATGAAGAGAACTTCAAACTCATGTGGTGGCCGATGTCCGACGCGATCCAGGCCGCCGCAGAAGGCTGCTTCCTGCTTCAAGGCGGCCCGCTCGCGCTGCTGCTCGTCCAGCAAGTCACGCAGCCTGACGAGAGCTGAACGCGGCTGGTGTCCGACGGGCGGGTGGGTGGCGGGGTGCCATGCCTTCTGGGCAGGCCCCCCAAAAAAGCCGTCACAACGCAATTGCCCCGGCGAACCCCATGCCCCTCCGCCCCGCCCCCACCTAACCCCGCGGCACCCGAATAACCCCCTCCTGAATCACCGACACCGCCAACTGCCCGTCCGCCGTGAAGATCCGGCCCTTGCCCAGCCCCCGGCCGCCCTGGGCAGTGGGTGACTCCTGGTCGTAGAGCAGCCAGTCGTCGGCGCGCACCGGACGGTGGAACCACATCGCGTGGTCCAGGCTCGCGCCGACCACATCGCCGACCGCCCAGCCGCCCCGGCCGTGCGCGAGCAGGATCGAGTCCAGCAAGGTCATGTCGGAGACATAGGTGACCAGGCAGATGTCCAGCAGGGGGCGGGTGACGGTGTCACCGCAGCCGGCGCCGTCGGCGAGCGCCTTGTCCAGGTCGCCGTTCGTCCGGAACCACACCTGCGAGCGGGGCTCACGTACCTGGCCGACGGTGCCGAACGGCGGCTCGTCCACGTACCGCAGATCGATCGCGGCCCGCGCCTCCAGCAGCCGCTCGGTGACGCCCGGATCGACGAACCGGTCCGCGTGGCGCGGCAGCATCTCGGCGGCCGTGGGCAGGGTCAGCGGGTCCGGTGCCGGTGGCATCGGCTCCTGGTGTTCCAGGCCCTCCTCATGGACCTGGAAGGAGGCCGAGAGGTGGAAGATCGGCTGGCCGTGCTGGACGGCGACGACCCGTCGGGTGGTGAAGGACCGGCCGTCGCGGATCCGGTCGACGGTGTAGACGATGGGCGCACCGGGGTCGCCGGGGCGCAGGAAGTACGCGTGCAGGGAGTGCGGCGGACGGTCGGCGGGGACCGTCCGGCCGGCCGCGACCAGGGCCTGGGCGGCGACCTGGCCGCCGAAGACGCGGGGCACGACCGAGGCGCGGCTCTGGCCGCGGAAGATGTCCTGCTCGATCCGCTCCAGGGCGAGCAGATCGAGCAGGGACAGGAGTGCGTCGTTCACGTGCGTGTGGCCCTTACGGCCTAGAGGCCCATGGACTTGGCGATGATCATCTTCATGACCTCGCTGGTGCCGCCGTAGATGCGGTTGACGCGGTTGTCGGCGTACAGGCGGGCGATCGGGTACTCGTTCATGAAGCCGTAACCGCCGTGCAGCTGGAGGCACTTGTCGATCACGCGGTGCGCGACCTCGGTGCAGAACAGCTTGGCGGAGGCGGCCTCGGCCGGGCTCAGCTCGCCGGCGTCCAGGGCCTCCAGGGCGCGGTCGGCGACGGCCTCGGCCGCGTCCACCTCGGCCTGGCAGCCGGCCAGTTCGAACTTGGTGTTCTGGAAGGCGGCGACGGGCTTGCCGAAGACGGTGCGCTCCTGCACGTACTCCTTGGCGAACCGGACGGCGGCCTTGGCCTGGGCGTAGGCGCCGAAGGCGATGCCCCAGCGCTCGGAGGCGAGGTTCAGGCCCAGGTAGGCGAAGCCCTTGTTCTCCTCGCCCAGCAGGTCGTCGACCGGGACCTTGACGTCGACGAAGGCCAGCTCGGCGGTGTCGGAGACCTTCAGGCCGAGCTTGTCCAGCTTGCGGCCGACGGAGTAGCCCTCGGACTTGGTGTCCACGGCGAAGAGCGAGATGCCGTGGCGGCGGTCGTCCTCGCGGGGGGCGGCGGTGCGGGCGCAGACGATGACACGGTCGGCGTGCACACCGCCGGTGATGAAGGTCTTGGCGCCGTTGAGGACGTAGTGCGTGCCGTCGTCCGACAGCTTCGCGGTGGTCTTCATGCCCGCGAGGTCGGAGCCGGTGCCCGGCTCGGTCATCGCGAGCGCCCACATCTCCTCGCCGCTGACGAAGTTCGGCAGGTAGCGCTTCTTCTGCTCGTCGGTGGCGAGCATCTGGATGTACGGCAGACCGAGCAGCACATGCACGCCGGAGCCGCCGAAGGAGACGCCCGCGCGGGAGGTCTCCTCGTACATCACGGCCTCGAACTTGTGCGAGTCGATGCCGGCGCCGCCGTACTCCTCGGGGACACGGATACCGAAGACGCCCAGTTCGGCGAGCTTGTAGTAGAAGTCGCGCGGGGCCTGGCCGGCGGCGAACCACTCGTCGTGCACAGGGACGACCTCGGCCTCGATGAAGGCGCGTATCGTCTCGCGGAACGCCTCGTGATCCTCGTTGAACACCGTACGGCGCATTGCTACGTCGCCTCCTCCATGTCGCCGGACCAAGCGCATGGCTAAGCGCTTGCTCAGCGAAAGCTACCGGCCAGTCACCTAGGCTGTCCAGAGGTCAACGAAAACCTGTGCGGCCCAGGACCCGGCCCAGGACCCGGCTCACGCGCCCGGCACCGCCGCCGCCATGGACTCCCCCGCCGCCGCGTCGGCCGCCGCCTCCCCAGCCGCCGCGCCGAACGCTCCCAGCGCCAGCCGGTGCAGCAGTTCCGCCATCTCCGTACGGCCCGGGAGGGCACCCGGGCGGCCGAGGTGCGGGGTGGAGTTGAGCAGGCCGAAGACGGCGTGCACCGCGGCGCGTGCCTGGGATTCGGAGGGGGCCGGGTGGACCCGGCGGACCACCTCCACCCACAGCTCCACATACTGCCGCTGGAGCCGGCGGACCCGCTTGCGGTCGGCCTCCCGCAGCCGGTCCAGCTCGCGGTCGTGCAGGGTGATCAGCGGCCGGTCGTCCAGCGCGAAGTCGATATGGCCGTCGATCAGCGCATGCAGCACCGCCTCCGGGCTCTCCCCGCCCTCCGCCACCCGCATCCGGCCGCCGTCGAGCAGCCGCTCACTGATTCCGACCAGCAGTTCGGCGAGCATCGCGTCCTTGCCGGCGAAGTGCCGGTAGAGGCCGGGGCCGGAGATGCCCACGGCCGCCCCTATCTCGTCCACACCGACGCCGTGGAACCCGCGCTCCGCGAAGAGCCGGGCCGCCTCCTTGAGGATCTGCTCACGGCGGCTGGTCGGGGCGGAGTCCTGCGCATTACTCATGCCGTCGATTGTAGACAGCTGGGTTAGTGCTCGTTAACCTGAAGGCAATGAGGTTAACGCCCATTAACCCGGATGGCCCGGCAGCCGCGGACCGCGGCTGCCGGGACAGCTGACCGAGCAAGGGGGCTCGTCTTGATGGAGCAGGCACCGGTGCTGGGGAGCGCCGCCGATCCGGCGTCCGACTCCTGGCGGGCCAACGAGGCCGCGCACCGTGAGCTGGCCGCACAGCTGCGCGAGAAGCTCGCGGCGGCCCGGCTGGGGGGCGGCGAGAAGGCCAGGGCGCGGCACACCGCGCGCGGCAAGCTGCTGCCCCGCGACCGGGTGGACGCCCTGCTGGACCCCGGCTCCCCGTTCCTGGAGCTGGCGCCGCTGGCCGCGGAGGGGATGTACGGCGGGGCCGCGCCGGCCGCCGGGGTGATCGCCGGCATCGGCCGGGTCTCCGGCCGCGAGACGGTGATCGTCGCCAATGACGCCACGGTCAAGGGTGGTACGTACTACCCGATGACGGTCAAGAAGCATCTGCGGGCGCAGGAGATCGCCCTGGAGAACCGGCTGCCCTGCCTGTACCTCGTGGACTCCGGCGGTGCCTTCCTGCCGATGCAGGACGAGGTCTTCCCCGACCGGGAGCACTTCGGGCGGATCTTCTACAACCAGGCCCGGATGTCCGGCGCCGGTATCCCGCAGATCGCCGCCGTCCTCGGATCCTGCACGGCGGGCGGCGCCTATGTCCCCGCCATGAGCGACGAGGCAGTGATCGTCCGCAACCAGGGCACGATCTTCCTGGGCGGACCGCCGCTGGTGAAGGCCGCCACCGGCGAGGTCGTCACCGCCGAGGAGCTGGGCGGCGGCGAGGTGCACGCCAAGACCTCCGGCGTCACCGACCATCTCGCCGAGGACGACGCCCATGCGCTGCGCCTGGTGCGCAGCATCGTCTCCACCCTCGGCGAGCGCGAGCCGCTCCCGTGGACCGTACGGACCGTCGAGGAGCCGAAGGCCGACCCGGCCGGTCTGTACGGCATGGTGCCCGCTGACTCCCGTACGCCCTATGACGTCCGGGAGGTGATCGCGCGGCTCGTGGACGGCTCCCGCTTCGCGGAGTTCAAGGCGGAGTACGGCACGACACTGGTCACCGGCTTCGCCCATCTCCACGGCCACCCCGTCGGCATCGTCGCCAACAACGGCATCCTGTTCTCCGAATCCGCCCAGAAGGGCGCCCACTTCATCGAGCTGTGCGACCAGCGCGGTATCCCGCTGCTGTTCCTGCAGAACATCTCCGGCTTCATGGTCGGCCGCTCGTACGAGGCCGGCGGTATCGCCAAGCACGGCGCGAAGATGGTGACGGCGGTGGCCTGCACCCGCGTGCCCAAGCTGACGGTCGTCATCGGCGGCTCCTACGGGGCGGGCAACTACTCCATGTGCGGCCGGGCCTACTCCCCCCGCTTCCTGTGGATGTGGCCGAACGCCAAGATCTCGGTGATGGGCGGCGAACAGGCCGCCTCCGTCCTCGCGACCGTCAAGCGCGACCAGCTCGAAGCGCACGGCGAGGAGTGGAGCGCCGAGGAGGAGGCCGCGTTCAAGGCGCCGGTCCGCGAGCAGTACGAGAGCCAGGGCAACGCCTATTACGCGACCGCGCGGCTGTGGGACGACGGCGTGATCGACCCGCTGGAGACCCGGCAGGTGCTGGGACTGGCGCTGACCGCCTGTGCCAACGCACCGCTTCCCCAGAAGGACAGCACCGCGCCCGGCTACGGCGTCTTCCGGATGTGAGAGGGATGTCCCCAGCAATGGCCACCAATTTCGACACCGTGCTCATCGCCAACCGAGGCGAGATCGCGGTCCGTGTCATCCGTACGCTGCGCGCCCTCGGCATCCGCTCGGTCGCCGTCTTCAGCGATGCGGACGCCGACGCCCGCCATGTCCGCGAGGCCGACACGGCCGTACGGATCGGTCCGGCCCCGGCCGCCGAGAGCTATCTGTCCGTGGAGCGGCTGCTGGACGCGGCCGCCCGGACCGGTGCGCAGGCGGTCCACCCGGGCTATGGCTTCCTCGCCGAGAACGCCGCCTTCGCCCGCGCCTGCGCGGACGCCGGGCTGGTCTTCATCGGCCCGTCCGCCGAAGCCATCGAGCTGATGGGCGACAAGATCCGGGCCAAGGAGACGGTGCGGGAGGCCGGAGTCCCGGTCGTCCCCGGCTCCTCGGGCAGCGGCCTGGACGACGGTCAACTGGCCGCGGCGGCACGGGAGATCGGCATGCCGGTGCTGCTCAAGCCGTCCGCGGGCGGCGGCGGCAAGGGCATGCGGCTGGTCCGTGACGAGGCGCTGCTGGCCGACGAGATCGCCGCCGCCCGCCGCGAGGCCCGCTCCTCCTTCGGCGATGACACCCTCCTCGTCGAGCGCTGGATCGACCGGCCCCGGCACATCGAGATCCAGGTGCTGGCGGACGGCCACGGCAAGGTGATCCACCTCGGCGAGCGCGAGTGCTCCCTCCAGCGCCGCCATCAGAAGGTCATCGAGGAGGCCCCCTCGGTCCTGCTGGACGAGGCGACCCGCGCCGCGATGGGCGAGGCGGCCGTGCAGGCGGCCCGCTCCTGCGGCTACCGCGGCGCCGGCACCGTCGAATTCATCGTCCCGGGCAAGGACCCGGCCTCGTACTACTTCATGGAGATGAACACCCGCCTCCAGGTCGAGCACCCGGTCACCGAACTCATCACCGGCATCGACCTGGTGGAGTGGCAGCTGCGGGTCGCGGCCGGCGAGCATCTCCCCTACGCCCAAGAGGACATCACCCTCACCGGGCACGCCATCGAGGCACGGATCTGTGCCGAGGACCCGGCCCGTGACTTCCTGCCGACCGGCGGCACGGTGCTGGCCCTGCACGAGGTCCGGGGCGACGGGCTGCGCACGGACTCCGGTCTGTCCGAGGGCGTGGAGGTCGGCAGCCGCTACGACCCGATGCTGTCCAAGGTCATCGCCCATGGCCCGGACCGGGCGAGTGCGCTGCGCCGGCTCCGGGCCGCGCTGGCGGAGACGGTCACCCTCGGGGTGACCACCAACGCCGGTTTCCTGCGGCGGCTGCTGGCCCATCCGGACGTGGTGTCCGGCGAGCTGGACACCGGCCTGGTCGAGCGCGAGGCGGCCGGCCTGGTCGACGGCGAGGTGCCGGACGAGGTGTACGCGGCGGCCGCCGCGGTACGGCAGGCGGCCCTGGAGCCGGCGGTCGCCGACGGCGGCTGGCGCGACCCGTTCGCCGCGCCGAACGGCTTCCGTCTCGGCGCCGAGCCCGCCCCGGTCCGCCACTGGCTGCGCGTCCCTGGCCATGACCCGGTCGCCCACGACGTACGGCCGGGGGCGGCGGCCGGGCAGGTCGCGCCGGACCGCGTACGGGTCACCGTCGACGGGGTGCTGCACACCTTCCGCCGCAGCGGCGACTGGCTCGGCCGGGACGGCGATTCCTGGCAGGTGACCTCGTACGACCCGGTGGCGGCGGCGCTGCGCGGGGCCGCCGGGGCACATGGCGCGGACACCCTGGCCGCCCCGATGCCGGGCACCGTCACCGTCGTCAAGGTGGCCGTCGGCGACGAGGTGGCCGCGGGCCAGGGCCTGCTGGTGGTCGAGGCGATGAAGATGGAACACGTCATCTCCGCACCGCACGCCGGCACTGTCACCGAACTGGACGTGACCGCGGGCAGCACCGTCGCCATGGACCAGATCCTGGCCGTCATCACCCCGCACGAGAACCCCGAAGAGGCCGCCGCGTCCGCGACGGCAGCCGAGGCCGAGCAGGGGAGCGCATCATGACCGCAGCCGGACTGCCGATGGAGGTCCCCGCGGAGGGGCTGCCCACCCGCGTACGGATCCATGAGGTCGGCGCGCGCGACGGCCTGCAGAACGAGCAGACCGTCGTGCCCACGGAGGTCAAGGCCGAGTTCATCCACCGGCTCGCCGACGCGGGCCTGCCGACCGTCGAGGCCACCAGCTTCGTCCACCCCAAGTGGGTGCCCCAACTCGCCGATGCGGAGCAGCTGTTCCCGCAGCTGGGCGACATCGATCCGCACCGGCTCCCCGTACTGGTGCCCAACGAGCGCGGTCTGGACCGTGCGCTCGACCTGGGCGCCCGCCGGATCGCGGTGTTCGGCAGTGCCACCGAGTCGTTCGCCAAGGCCAACCTCAACCGCACGGTCGACGAGGCGCTGGCGATGTTCGCGCCGGTCGTCGAGCGGGCCAAGGACGCCAAGGTGCAGGTCCGCGGCTATCTCTCGATGTGCTTCGGCGACCCCTGGGAGGGCCCGGTGCCCATCGCGCAGACCGTCCGGGTCTGCCGGGCGCTGCTCGACCTGGGCTGCGACGAGCTGAGCCTGGGCGACACCATCGGCGTGGCCACCCCCGGCCAGGTGCAGGCGCTGCTGGCCTCCCTCAACGAGGCGGGCGTCCCCACCTCCCGTCTCGGTGTGCACTTCCACGACACCTACGGGCAGGCCCTCGCCAACACCTTCGCCGCGCTGCAGCACGGCATCACCACCATCGACGCCTCGGCGGGCGGCCTCGGCGGCTGCCCGTACGCCAAGAGCGCCACCGGCAACCTCGCCACCGAAGACCTCGTGTGGATGCTGCACGGCCTCGGCATCGAGACCGGGGTCGACCTGGACCGGCTGACCGCCACCAGCGTGTGGATGGCGGACGTCCTGGGCCGGCCGAGTCCCTCCCGCACCCTTCGCGCCCTCTCCCACAAGGAGTGACCCTCATGTCCCTTGACCACCGTCTCCCCGCCGAGCTGGAAGAACTCCGGCGTACGGTCGAGGCCTTCGCGCACGACGTCGTCGCCCCGAAGATCGGCGAGTACTACGAGCAGCATGCGTTCCCGTACGAGATCGTGCAGGAGATGGGCCGGATGGGCCTGTTCGGCCTGCCGTTCCCCGAGGAGTACGGCGGGATGGGCGGCGACTACCTCGCGCTCGGCATCGCCCTGGAGGAGCTGGCCCGGGTCGACTCCTCGGTGGCCATCACCCTGGAGGCCGGCGTCTCCCTGGGCGCCATGCCGATCTACCACTTCGGCACCGAGGAGCAGAAGCGCGCGTGGCTGCCCAAGCTGTGCAGCGGTGAGTTGCTCGGCGCCTTCGGCCTCACCGAGCCGGACGGCGGCTCGGACGCCGGCGCCACCCGTACGACCGCCGTACGCGACGGCGACAACTGGGTGATCAACGGCAGCAAGTGCTTCATCACCAACTCCGGTACGGACATCACCGGCCTGGTCACGGTCACCGCCGTCACCGGCCGCAAGGCCGACGGCGCCCCGCTGATCTCCTCGATCATCGTGCCGTCCGGCACCCCCGGCTTCACGGTCGGCGCCCCGTACTCCAAGGTCGGCTGGAGCGCCTCGGACACCCGCGAGCTGTCCTTCTCCGACGTCCGGGTCCCGGCCGCCAACCTGCTGGGCGAGGAGGGCCGGGGCTACGCCCAGTTCCTGCGCATCCTCGACGAGGGCCGGATCGCCATCGCGGCGCTGGCCACCGGCCTCGCCCAGGGCTGTGTGGACGAGTCGGTGCGCTACGCCAAGGAGCGGCAGGCCTTCGGCCGCGCGATCGGCACCAACCAGGCCATCCAGTTCAAGCTCGCCGACATGGAGATGCGCGCCCACACCTCCCGGCTGTCCTGGCGCCATGCCGCCTCCCGGCTGGTGCACGGCGAGCCCTTCAAGAAGGAGGCCGCGCTCGCCAAGCTCTACTCCTCCGAGATCGCGGTGGACAACGCCCGCGAGGCCACCCAGATCCACGGCGGATACGGCTTCATGAACGAGTATCCGGTCGCCCGGATGTGGCGGGACGCCAAGATCCTGGAGATCGGCGAGGGCACCAGCGAGGTCCAGCGGATGCTGATCGCACGGGAGCTGGGTGTGACCGCCTGACCCCGCGTCCTACGGCCGGCCCTGCGCGGCGGGGCCGGCCAGGACGTCCGGCAGCGGTGCCTTCCAGTGCTGGGCGTGCGGGTAGAGCGCGGCGAAGCGGTCGCGGACCGTGCGGGGGAAGAAGACCGGCATCCAGGAGCCGTCGGTGAAGCCCAGCTGGTAGTGGCCCCGGGTGTAGTCCTTGCAGTCGCGGACCCAGGCGATCGTCCGCGGATCGGCCCGCCAGCCCTCTTCGAGCGGTACGGAGGCGGTGCCCTTGGGGCTCCCGCCCACGTACACCAGCTGTATCCGGCGGTCGGTCAGCAGCAGGATCTTCTGCAGCACCGGGCCGACCGGCTGCAGACCGCGCAGCAGGCCGCCCGCCAGGCTGTCCCACGTACCCCAGAAGGCGTGCTTCTTCTCCAGGCACTTCCGGCGCGCCGCCGGGTCGCCGAAGTGCCCGCGCGTCGGCTGGGTCGAGAAGACCAGGTCCAGGACGACCGAGGTGGCCCGCGACGCCATGGACCGCTCGTGCCACAACACCCCGCCGAACACGGACAGTTCCAGGTCCCTGGGCGGTGCCGGGGTGGTCCGCAGCCGGCAGTTCCCCTTGTCCACCGGCAGCATGTCCACCACCCGCTCACCGGGTTCGGCCAAGCGCTCCACCAGGGCGCGCAGTTCGCTGCCGTCATCCGACATGGGGTCCATCCGCTTGCTCCTGCTCCTCGACTGCCGGGCGGGCCGACCGAGGTGCCCCGCCCGGCAGTCGTGAGCCGGCCGGGCGTACGGGCCGCCCGGCCGGCTCACGCCCTCACTTCGCGGGCCACGGCACCTCGGGAGAACGGTAATAGCCGATGCCCAGTGCGTCCCAGCGCGGGCCCTGGGCGGCCAGCCGCACCTTGTAGCCGTCCCAGTCATGCGTGGACGCCGGGGACCAGCCCAGCTCCGCGATGCCCGGCAGCCGCGGGAAGGCCATGTACTCGATGTGCGCGGAGGTGGAGAGGGTCTCGGACCACAGGGGCGCCTCGACGCCCAGGACGGAGTCCGCGGGGGCACCCTCGAGGTAGCTGCCCGGGTCCCAGTCGTAGGAGCGCCTGACGTCGACATAGCCGGCCCAGGCCAGGCCCAGCGGCGTGTTCTTGTCGTACTTCATGTCGAGGTAGGCGCGGTCGGCGGGCGAGAGGATCAGCCGGGTGCCGTTCCTGGCGGCGTCGGCGACCTGCCGGCGCTCGGCCGCGCCCGTCTTGTCATAGCCCCAGTACTGGGCGACGGCGCCCTTCGCCGGGTGCGCTCCGGTCAGCTGGTGCCAGCCGATCGCGGTCTTGCCGTACTTGGCGACCACCGGCTGCACCTTGTCCATGAAGGTCACGTAGTCCTCATGGCTGGTGGAGTGCGCCTCGTCACCGCCGATATGGAGGTAGCGGCCGGGGGTCATGGCCGCGAGCTCGCCGATGACATCGTCCACGAAGTCGTACGTCTCCTTCTTCGGGACGCACAGGGAGCTGAAGCCGACCTCCGTGCCGGTGTAGAGCGGCGGGGCCTGTCCGTTGCAGTTGAGCGGGGCGTAGGAGGCCAGCGCGGCGTTGGTGTGGCCCGGCATGTCGATCTCGGGGACGACGGTCAGATAGCGGGCGGCGGCATAGCGGACGATCTCGCGGTAGTCGTCCTTGGTGTAGTAGCCCCCGGCGCCGCCGCCGACCTGGGTGGAGCCGCCGTAGGTCGCCAGCCGCGGCCAGGACTTGATGGCGATCCGCCAGCCCTGGTCGTCGGAGAGGTGCAGATGCAGCTTGTTGATCTTGTACATGGCGAGCTGGTCGATATACCGCTTGACCTGCGCGACGGTGAAGAAGTGCCGGGAGACGTCCAGCATCGCCCCGCGGTAGGCGTAGCGCGGGGAGTCGGCGATGGTGCCCCCGGCGATCCGCCAGGGCCCTTGCCGGACGCGCTGGTGCTCCACGTCGCCCGGCAGCAGCTGGCGCAGGGTCTGGACGCCGTGGAAGAGGCCCGCCGGGCGGGCGGCGCTGATCGTGACCGCGCGCCCGCCGGAGGTCAGCCGGTAGCCCTCGGCTCCCAGCCCCTTGGTGCCGCTGCCGCCGAGCCGGAGGACGATGCCGTCCCGGCCGTCCTTGGTGGTCACCGGGAGAGCGAAGCCGGTGGCGGGCCGCAGCAGCCCCGCCAGATGGCCGGCGACCCTCTTGGCCTCGCCGGAGCCGCCCGGCACGCGGATCCGAGTGCGGTCACCGAGGGTGTACGCGTCCCCGCCGCCGTGCACGGAGGCGGGCGCGGGGATCACCTGGTCCAGTGGGGTGGCGGCCCGGGCGGCCGCGGCCCCCGGCGGCGGTACGGCGGCGGTTCCCAGCCCCGCCGCCGCGACCAGCAGCAGCGAGAACAGCAGTCTGCGTCGTCTCATCGACGCTCCCTTCGGCGAACCTCGTGCATGACGTCGTGCATGGCATGGAGCGACCGAACGGTGACCATGCGTACCGTGAGCCTCGATTCCGGTCAAGGTTTAGACCACTTTCCAGCCGCCAAATCGGGGATGTGCCCGATATCGGGCAGATTTCTTGCGTATCCGCGCGGCGCCCCGCAATATCGACGGGTGCTCGAACGCCGTAACCGCAGCGCTGAGGCGCCGCACGAAGACCTGGTGGACCACCTGGTGCGCAGCACACCGCTGCAGCGCGGTGAGGCCGCCCGGGTGGTGCTGGATGTGCTGGCGTACTTCGACGAGACGACGGAGGAATTCGTCCGTCGGCGCCATCGGGAGCTGCAGTCCCAGGGACTGCGCAACGAGGAGATCTTCGAACGGATCCGCCACGAGATGCCGCACCGCGCCGTGGCCCCGCCCGATCTCTCGGCCCGCCAGCTGCGCCGCCTCGTCTACGGCTGACGGTCACGCCCGGGACGCCGGGCGGCACGAACCATTGCCACAACGTTCTTCTCGGAGGGTCACTGTATGTGCGGGATCGTCGGCTATATCGGCAAACGTGATGTTGCTCCGCTGCTGCTGGAGGGCCTGCAGCGGCTGGAGTACCGCGGCTACGACTCGGCGGGTGTCGCCATCCACGCCAAGGGCACCGGCAAGGCCGCAGGCGGCCTCAAGACGGCCAAGGCCAAGGGCCGGGTCCGTGAGCTGGAGTCACGGCTGCCGAAGCGGTTCGCGGGCACCACAGGCATCGCGCACACCCGCTGGGCCACCCATGGCGCGCCCACCGACGAGAACGCCCACCCGCACCTCGACACCGAGGGCAAGGTCGCGGTCGTCCACAACGGCATCATCGACAACGCCGCCGACCTGCGTACCCGGCTGACCGCCGACGGCATCACCTTCGCCTCCGAGACCGACACCGAGGTGCTGGCCCACCTGATCGGCCGCTCGACGGCCGAGAAGCTGGAGGAGAGGGTCCGCGAGGCGCTGCGGCACATCGAGGGCACGTACGGCATCGCCGTGCTGCACGCCGACTTCCCCGACCGGATCGTCGTCGCCCGCAACGGCTCCCCGGTCGTGCTCGGCATCGGCGAGCACGAGATGTTCGTCTCCTCGGACGTCGCCGCGCTGGTCTCGCACACCCGCCAGGTCGTCACCCTCGACGACGGCGAGATGGCCACCCTCAAGGCCGACGACTACCGCACGTACACCACCGAGGGCTCGCGGACCACGTCCGCTCCGGAGACCGTCGAGTACGCGGCCGAGTCGTACGACCTGGGCGGCCACGACACCTACATGCACAAGGAGATCTCCGAGCAGGCGGACGCGGTGGACCGCGCGCTGCGCGGGCGGATCGACGACCGCTTCTCCACCGTGCACCTCGGCGGCCTGAACCTCGACGCCCGTGAGGCGCGCGGGGTGCGCCGGGTGAAGATCCTCGGCTGCGGCACCTCGTACCACGCGGGCCAGATCGGTGCCCAGATGATCGAGGAGCTGGCCCGTATCCCCTCGGACGCCGAGCCGGCCTCCGAGTTCCGCTACCGCAACCCGGTCGTGGACCCCGACACGCTGTATGTGGCGGTCTCCCAGTCCGGTGAGACCTACGACGTGCTGGCGGCCGTCCAGGAGCTCAAGCGCAAGGGCGCACGGGTGCTGGGCCTGGTCAACGTGGTCGGCTCGGCGATCGCCCGGGAGACCGACGGCGGCATCTACGTGCACGCGGGTCCCGAGGTCTGTGTGGTCTCCACCAAGTGCTTCACCAACATGGTGGTCTCCTTCGCGCTGCTCGCCCTGCACCTCGGCCGGATCCGTGACCTGTCCGTCGCGGACGGCAAGCGGATCATCGACGGCCTGCGCAAGCTGCCCGCGCAGATCGACGAGATCCTGGAGACCGAGGCGGACATCAAGAAGATGGCCGAGCTGTACGCGGACGCCAAGTCGATGATGTTCATCGGCCGGGTGCGCGGCTACCCGGTGGCGCGCGAGGCCTCCCTGAAGCTCAAGGAGGTCTCCTACATCCACGCCGAGGCCTACCCGGCCTCGGAGCTCAAGCACGGCCCGCTGGCCCTCATCGAGCCCGCGATGCCGACCGTCGCGATCGTCCCCGACGACGACCTGCTGGAGAAGAACCGCGCCGCGCTGGAGGAGATCAAGGCCCGCAGCGGCCGCATCCTGGCCGTCGCGCACCAGGAGCAGGAGAAGGCCGACCACACCATCGTCGTCCCGAAGAACGAGCCCGAGCTGGACCCGATCCTGATGGGCATCCCGCTGCAACTGCTCGCCTACCACACGGCGTTGGCCCTGGGCCGGGACATCGACAAGCCCCGCAACCTCGCCAAGTCCGTCACGGTGGAGTAGAACCCGCGGATCACGGTGGAGCGGCACCCCTGGACGACGGGCCGGATCCCTGGATCACGGCGACGTCATCCACCCCGCTCCACCGAAGCGACAATTGAGCACCCCACAGCGCTCGGCCGCCCCCGCGAAAGCGGCGCCGGCTCAGGCGCGGGAGCAGCGCTCCGCGCGTGCCACCATACGCGCGGAGCCGCCGCCTCCCCTTTGCCGGCATCGCCCATACGCCGGCAGGATGCCGCCGCCCCGGGAACCGTCACCTCCCGGCCGGCAGCACGCAGTTGCCGTGCGCGCGGCCGCCGGGCCCGTGAATGCGGCGCGCCCACGTGACCGTTTTCTACCCTTCACCAGCGCACAATCCACCTGCGCAGGTCAGGAGAAATGCGGCTGCGCACAATCCTCATGACGCCCCCTCAACTGTGCGCAAGCCGCGGAGAGCCGATCATGCGGGGGCGAAGCTGCCGCGTGCCGCGGGGAGTTGGCGGCGCGCCGGCGAGGCGTCAGGGAATCACGATCACCGGGCGCTGCGCCCGGCGGGCCAGCCGGCCGGCCACCGAGCCGAAGATCCGGCCGACGATGCCGTGGGTGGAGCCGACCACGATCGCGTCGGCCTCGTACTCCCGGCCGACCTCCTCCAGCTCATGGCAGATGTCGCCGCCGCGCTCGACCAGGACCCAGGGGACCTCGGTGAGATGGTCCGCGCAGGCCAGCTCCAGGCCGAGCACTTCGGTGCGGTGATCCGGCACGTCCACGAAGACCGGGGGCTCACAGCCCGCCCAGACGGTCGTCGGCAGCCGGTTGGCCACATGGACGATGATCAACCCGGAGCCGAGACGCCGGGCCATACCGATTGCATACGCCAACGCTCGCTCGCTCGACATGGAGCCGTCGAAGCCGACCACGACGCCGTGCCGGAACGCGGGGTCGCAGGAATGACGCGTCTTTTCTGCCGCTTCGAGGTCCGCCATCGGATCGGCGACCTGCTTGCGGTCCGCGGGTTCGGGAATTTCGTGACCGGCCATTGGTGTCTCGGCGAGGACGTCCTCTTGCGGAGGGGCGAACGGGGAACGGCGATTGACTTGATCCGGCAGTTGACTGAGCTGGCTCTATCGAGGTGCGGGAGCCATAGTTCAATGAGGAACGATACGACTGGGAATCATCTTCCCAACCCGATACCCCAAGAGTACGGCGCCACTCCCCCGCTGCCCAGAGCCCGCCGCGGACCCGAAGCGTCCGCGCGAGGTGGGTGGGGCCTCGAACGTTCCCCGGAGCATGCCGGAGCGTGGCGCGGATGGCAATGCCCCGGCCTGCCCCCGTACGTACCCCTCGCGGTGACCCATGATCGTCGGCGGCGTTGTAGTAGCAGGCCGTCCGAGGGGAGCACACGATGCCGTTGCCGTCCGACAGATCACCCGACCCAGTGAGCGATGTCATGCACTGGAGCGCCTTCAGCTGCGCCCTGGTGCCCCTCGTACTGATCATCAGCGGGGTCTCCTGGGCCGGCGCGGCCGGCACCGCCGCCGGTCTGGCCGCGGTGACCTGCGCCTGCCGCGCACTGCTGCGGCAATCCGAACGGACCGCCGCGCGGATCCGTGTGCGCGAGACCGGAAGGCACCGGGACAGAAGCGCATATTTGGTGTCGACGGCGCATGGGAGCGGCCGGCACTCCGAAGGGCGTACGCCGGCCGACTGAGGCGCTTGCAAGTCTGCGCGCGACCGTTTTCAGCCAACTTCCGGCCGAGGTCCGCACCTTGCCCTGAGCACCCCTCAACCCTGGTGTGAGCAGGGAGGAAAGGACCGCTGGGCATGGTTGTGCCCTACTGCGAACGGGCAGAGCCGAGACGCGTACTTCCCATGTAGGCCCGACGAGTGGAACGCTTCGTGATCGAATGCTTCGCGCCAAGTTGCCATATCGACATACCAGCGGGTGGTGAACTTGGCACTCCATCCTCACGGGACACAGTAGATTCGATCTTGGTAGTAACGGCGGGGGAACTGTGCAGGACCGAGAGGGCGAGACGACCGAGGGGGGCTTAAGTGCCATGAGCCAGGACTCCGCTGCCGTACCAGATGCCGCACGCAAGCTCGCCGCCCGACGACGCCGCGAAATAGTCGCGGTGCTCCTCTTCAGTGGCGGCCCCATTTTCGAGAGCTCCATTCCGCTCTCGGTCTTCGGCATCGACCGCCAAGACGCAGGCGTTCCGCGGTACCGGCTACTTGTGTGCGCGGGCGAAGATGCGCCTTTGCGCACGACCGGGGGGCTCGAACTTTCCGCCCCCTACGGGCTGGAGGCGATCTCCCGCGCCGGGACGGTCGTCGTACCGGCCTGGCGTTCCATCACCCAGGCCCCGCCGCCCGCGGCGCTCGATGCGCTGCGCCGCGCGCACGAAGAAGGGGCCAGAATCGTCGGGTTGTGCACGGGGGCGTTCGTCCTCGCCGCAGCCGGACTCCTCGATGGCCGTCCGGCCACGACCCATTGGATGTACGCGCCGACGCTCGCCAAGCGTTATCCGTCCGTCCATGTGGACCCCCGCGAGCTGTTCGTCGACGACGGCGATGTGCTCACCTCCGCGGGGACGGCGGCCGGCATCGATCTGTGTCTGCACATCGTGCGCACCGACCACGGCGCGGACGCCGCGAACGCGCTGGCCCGCCGGCTCGTCGTGCCGCCCCGCCGCACCGCCTCCGAAATGGGGCACCAGCGCTACCTCGACAGGTCATTACCTGAAGAGATCGGCGCCGACCCGCTGGCCGAGGTCGTCGCCTGGGCGCTGGAGCACCTCCACGAGCAGTTCGACGTGGAGACCCTGGCCGCGCGCGCGTACATGAGCCGCCGCACCTTCGACCGGCGCTTCCGGTCCCTTACCGGGAGCGCTCCACTGCAGTGGCTGATCACTCAGCGGGTGCTGCAGGCCCAGCGGCTGCTGGAGACCTCCGACTATTCGGTGGACGAGGTCGCGGGGCGCTGCGGATTCCGCTCGCCGGTCGCGCTGCGTGGCCACTTCCGCAGGCAGCTGGGCGCCTCGCCCGCGGCCTACCGGGCGGCCTACCGTGCACGGCGGCCGCAGAACGGGGCACCCGAACCCGGACTCAGACCGGAGCGGGCCGAGCGCGCCGAGCGGCCGGAGCGGGAGCGGGCGGCGCTGGGGGCGGGCGGGGAGCGCTTCTCCGCCGCCGCGCTGGCCGGCCATGGTCTGGCGTCCGCCGAAGCGGGCGAAGCGGGCAAACCGCAGTCGGACGCGTACGCCTCCCGGATGCCGGAAACCGCGGTGGGGAGGGGAACGGTCCGCCCCGTGCTGCCCGGACAGCGCGAGCGCCCCGTAGGGTGAGATGTATGAACGATCGCATGGTGTGGATCGACTGCGAGATGACCGGACTCTCGCTGGCGAATGACGCGCTCATCGAGGTGGCCGCGCTGGTCACCGACTCGGAGCTGAATGTGCTGGGCGACGGGGTGGATGTGGTGATCCGCCCCCCGGCCGAGGCGCTCGGCACCATGCCTGAAGTGGTGCGCCAGATGCACACCGCCTCCGGGCTGCTGGAGGAGCTGGACGGCGGGACGACGCTGGAGGCGGCCGAGGCGCAGGTGCTTGCGTACATCAAGCAGCATGTGCCGGAGCCGCGGAAGGCGCCGCTGTGCGGCAACTCCGTCGGCACCGACCGTGGCTTCCTGCTGCGCGACATGCCGACGCTGGAGGACTATCTCCATTACCGGATCGTCGATGTCTCGTCCGTGAAGGAACTGGCCCGGCGCTGGTACCCGCGGGCCTACTTCAACAGTCCGGACAAGAACGGCAACCACCGGGCGCTGGCGGACATCCGCGAATCCATCGCGGAACTGCGCTACTACCGGGAGGCGGTCTTCGTGCCGCAGCCCGGTCCCGACTCGGACACCGCGAAGGCCATCGCCGCCAAGCACGTCCTTCCTGCTGAGCCGCAGTCCACACCGCAGTGAGGCACAGGGGCGCGGGGGGGGGGGGGGGGGCGGGGGGCCCCCCCCCCCCCCCCCGGGGCGGGGGCCGCCAGAATGGGGGGGGGGCCCCCCGGGGGCCGCGTCGACATTT
>NZ_JBICXQ010000010.1:183939-243769 GCF_043200375.1 Streptomyces sp. NPDC048434
CCCGCAGAGCCTCCCCGCGCACCAGATCGTCCGCGCGGGGGGGGGCGCCCCCCCCGGGGTGGGGGGGGGGGGGGGGGGGGGGGGGGGGCGGCCCCCCCCCCCCCCACCCCACGCCCTCGGTCCCGGGACACGAAATCTGGGCGCGAGCACCCCTTGGGACCCTGTACACTTTTTCTCAGCCGGTGGGGAAAAAGAACCACACAGCACCGGTCATGGTGGGTATAGCTCAGCTGGCAGAGCACCTGGTTGTGGTCCAGGATGTCGCGGGTTCAAGTCCCGTTACTCACCCCACATCAAGGCCCCCGACCTCAGGTCGGGGGCCTTGTCGTTATGGGGGCGTAGAGAGAAGGAGCCGGTGCCGCGGCTCAGTAGCCGACGGTGAAGCGCTCGCCGAGGTGGCGGGGCTGCTCGATCTCGTCGAGGACGGCGACGGCGTAGTCCTCGGCGGTGATCCGGCTGGTGCCCTCGGCATCGGTGATCAGCTCGTCGAGGGCGGTCCGGTAGCTGCCGGTGCGCTCACCGGGCTCGATGGTGGCGGCCGGACTGAGGCTGGTCCAGCGCACATCGGAGACGGACCGGAAGAAGTCCAGCGCATCGCCGTGGGCGTGCATGATCTGCAGCAGGAACTCGGGGAGGCCCTCCGTGTCCCAGACCTGCGTGCCGCCCGGGGTACGCAGCGAGCCGGCGCCGCCGACGGAGATCAGCCGGGGTGCGGTGTCGCCGAGGGTGCGCAGACCGGCGACGAGGGACTCGGCGGCGGGCCTGATCGTGGCGACATGGCCCGGTCCGTCGCCGCCGCCGACCGCGCTGACCACGACGTCCTGGCCCTTGGCCGCGGCGGCGACGGCGGCCGGATCGAGGATGTCGCCGGTGGTCACGGTCAGGTCCGGATGGGTCGTGGTGATCTTCGCGGGGTCGCGGACGACCGCGGTGACCCGGTGGCCGCGCCGGAGGGCCTCGTGGCGGATGCGGCTACCGATGGTGCCGTTGGCCCCGAAGAGAGCGATCGTGGACATGGTGGTCTCCCAGCTGTTCTGTGCGTCCGGGCAAGGACTTCCGTTTTCCGTCAGCTGCCGCGCTGACGTCTTCTACGCTAGGGGGACCAGCGGGACATTTTGGGGTAGCGAGGGGACCAGCGATGGTCAAAAAGCGACAGGAGGGCGGGGAGCCCGTTCCGGAGATCCCGGAGGTGGCGTTCTCCGCGCCGGCCGGGCGGCCGAGGGGCGTGGAGGTGATGACGCTCGCGGAGCTGCGGGCGCGTGCGGACGCCTGTCAGCTGTCCACCCCGCACCGCCCCGGTTTCCACCATCTGCTGCTCCTGGACGGCGGCCGGCTGGTGCACAGCGTCGACTTCCGGGAGCACGTCCTGGCGCCGGGCGATCTGCTGTGGTCGCGCCCGGGGCAGGTCCAGCACTTCGGTGATCTGACGGGCGCGAAGGGGCGGCTGGTGCTCTTCGAGGCCGGCTTCCTGGACCCGGCGACCGCGACCGCGGCCCGGGTCGAGGACTGGTACGGGCCGCCGGTACGGCATCCCGAGGGCGCCGCGGCCCGGGGCGTGGACGAGGCGATGCGGCAGCTGCACGGGGAGTTCGGGGCGCTGGGCGGGCTGCCGCTGGAGATCCATCTGGACGTGCTGCGGCATCTGCTGGCCGTACTGGTGCTGCGGGCCGCGTATCCGGGCGGGGAGGCGGACGGGGACGGGTCCTGTGCGGCGGGCGCGACCTATCTGCGCTTCCGGGACGCGGTGGAGCGGGACTTCACCCGCAGCCGCCGGGTCGCCGACTACGCCCGCTCGCTGGGCTATGCGCCACGCACCCTCTCCCGGGCCACCGAGGCCTCCGCGGGGGTGGGGGCCAAGGAGTTCATCGACCGGCGGGTGGTGCTGGAGGCCAAGCGGCTGCTGGCGCACGGCGATCAGTCCGCGGCCCGGATCGCGGACCGGCTGGGCTTCGACGACGCCACCAACTTCAGCAAGTTCTTCCAGCGGCAGACGGGCACCACCCCGATCGCGTTCCGCACGGCCGTACGCAGCGGTGCGGGCTGAGGACGTGCCGCGTAAGGGAGTTGTGGCGCGGACGGCGGACGGCGGGGCGCAGCGGTGGGGGGAATATCCCGCTGCGCCCCGCCTCTGGGGCGAGCGGCCCGGTTGGGGGCCCGGGCCGCCGGTGGGGGTCAGCCGGTGTACGCGCCGAAGGCCTTGGTGAAGTCCAGCGGGCCCTGCTCGATGGAGCTGCAGGTCGGCTGCGCGGAGTTGCCGGCGCCGCCCGGGCAGGCCTTGTCGCGGGTCCCGGACCACATCGACAGCCAGGCCAGGTGCTTGTCCTTGGCGAACTTCACCAGTTCGGTGGCGTCGTCGGTCTTGAAGACCTCGCTCTGGACGTCGTTGACACCGATCATCGGGGTCACGGCCACGGTCTTCCAGGCGTCCGCGTCGCTCAGGCCGAGCGCCTTCTTGATCTGGCCCTGGGTGGCGGTGGCGGCCTGGGTCGCGTAGGTGCCCATGTCGCCGTTGTAGGAGGGGCCGTAGTCCATCGCCATGATGTTGACGGCGGAGATCTTGACGCCGTTCTTCTTGGCGTCGGCGACCAGGTTCACCCCGTCCTGGGTCAGGCCCTCGGGCAGGACCGGCAGGGTGAAGGAGACGTCCAGGCCGGGGTGCTTCTTCTGGAGCTGGGTGATGGCCTGGGCGCGGCGGGTGTTGGCGCCGGTGTTGGGCAGCGCACCGCCCTCGATGTCGAAGTCGACCTTGGTGAGCTTGAACTGGTCGATGACCTTGCCGTACGCGGCGGCCAGCTCGTCCGCGGAGCCGCAGACCAGCCCGAGTTCGGAGCCGGTGGCGCCGCCGAAGGAGACCCGGACATCGCCGCCGGCCTTGCGCAGGGCGGGTATCTGCTGGGCCACCGGGTCGTTGCCGAGCTCGCCGGAGCCGCCCCACTTGGGGGTACAGCCGCCGCCGGAGGTGACGAACGCCAGGTTGAAGTTCTTCACCCCGGTCTTCTGGGCGGTGCCGGCCAGGTCGTAGGCGGGGGCGAGCGAGGTGTCGACGTACGGGGCGAAGCCGGCCGCTGCCTGTGCGGTGCCGGTGGTCCGCGGCGCCTTGGCGGCCAGGGCGGAACCGGCGATGGCGAAGGCGCCGCCGGCCGCGACCACGGCGGCCGCGCCGCTCACGATCAGCTTGGTGGTGCGGCTCTTGCGCCGGCGGTGTGCCGAGGAACTCATCTCGTGCCTGCCTGTCGTCACATGGGGGGCTGGGGTGCACCGTGGTGCGTCCCGCACGCTAGCGGCAGCGAAACGGACAAATGCCGGGATCGGTACGGCGGTTGGCAGAATTATGTCCGCCTTAAGGCAGCGGAAGGGGGTGGTTAAGAGCCCCCGGCCCGGAGCCGTCCCGCAGCCCCGTGCGCCGGACGGGCGCCGGACTCGTCGGAGCCGCCGGACCCACCGGAACTCGTTGGCCCCATGGGACCCGTCAGGCCCGCCGGACCCGCCGGACCCGCCGGACGAGTCGGCCCCGCCGGACCCGCCCCCGGGAGTGTGACGACACCCCCTACGAGCCGGTGCGCGCCGCCCGCCGCCCGCGGGTGCGCAGCGTGCGGCGCAGCCGGTGGCCGCGGCGGGTGCCGAGGCGGGCGCGCCGGTCGTCCAGCGCCAGCCAGATCCGGATCTCGGTGCCGCCGAGGACGGAGCGGCCGATGCGCACATCGCCGCCGGTGGACTCGGCCAGCCGCCGCACGATGTCCAGGCCGAGGCCGGTGGAGCCTCCCCCGGCTGCCGCCGGTCGGTGCCCCCGCCCGCCGCCCGACCAGCCGCGGCGCAGTGCCGCGTCCGGGTCGGCGATGCCGGGACCGGCGTCCGAGACCAGCACGATCACCGCCTCCTCCGCGTTGTGGACGTCGACCGCGAAGGCGGTGCCCTCGGGGGTGTGGCGGAAGACGTTGCCGAGCATCGCGTCCAGGGCGGCGGCGAGTTCGGGGCGGGCGACGGGGACGCGTACCGGGCGGTCCGCGCCGGCGATGCGTACGGTACGGCCCTCGTCCTCGGCGAGCGCCGACCAGAAGCCCATCCGCTCGCGGATCACCTCTGCGGCGTCACAGCCGGCCGCGGCGGTCGCCTGCGGGGTCTGAGCCTTCTGCTCACGGGCGGTGCGGATGATCTGGTCGACCTCGCGCTCCAGCTGCTCGACGGCGGCCCGGGTCTGCTCGGCGGCCGAAGTGTCGCCGAGCGAGGCGGCGTTGAGCCGGAGGACGGTCAGCGGGGTGCGCAGCCGGTGCGAGAGGTCGGCGGCCAGTTCGCGCTCGTTGGCCAGCAGCTGGACGACCTGGTCGGCCATGGCGTTGAAGGCGCTGGCCGCGGAGCGCAGTTCCTTGGGGCCGTCCTCCGGGACGCGGACGCCGAGCTTGCCCTTGCCGAGGTCGTGGGCGGCGCCGGCCAGCCGTTCCGCGGGCCGCACCATGCGGGTGCCGAGCCGGTCGGCGACGGCGACCGAGCCGATGATCAGCGCGAGGCCGACCCCGGCGAGCACCACCCAGGAGGTGGTGACGCCGTTGGTGAGGGCCGCGTCGGGGACGAAGACCTCGACGACGGCGATGCCGGAGGCGACGGCGGTCGGCTGGAGGAGCGAGGAGCCGCCGGAGACCGGGGAGATGGAGGCCCGGCCGAGCTTCGCGGCGGCCTCGACATCCCGCTGCGCGGCGCGCCGGGAGCCGATCTCGGCGGGCTTGCCGTTCTTGCCGCTCGCCGGGACATGGACACCGATCCGCCCGCCGGGACCGGTCTCGGCGCTGGCGACGGCGCGCTCCAGCTGGGTGCGGTCGGTGGTGATGGCGAGGACCGGGCCGATGGTGGCGGCCTGCCGCTCGGCGTTGGAGTAGGCGCGGTCGCGGGCCAGCTCCTTGACGACCAGTCCGAGGGGGACCGCGAACGCGACCACGACCATGGCGGTGACCGCCAGCGCCACCTTGACCAGGGCCCATCTCACTGTGTCTGATCCTTCGCTTCTCCGCCCGCGAGGCGCAGAAGTGCAGCTCTCGCCGTCCTCTGCGGCCCGGCGGCCTCGCGCGCGACGCTCACCGCGGTGGCTCCAGCTTCACGCCGACGCCCCGCAGGGTGTGCAAGTACCGGGGCTTCGCGGCGGTTTCGCCCAGCTTGCGGCGCAGCCAGGACAGATGGACGTCGATGGTCTGGTCGTCGCCGTAGGACTGCTGCCAGACCTCGGCGAGGAGTTCCCTGCGGGGCACGACGACGCCGGGACGCCCGGCGAGGAAGGCCAGCAGGTCGAATTCCCTGCGGGTCAGATCGAGTGCGGCGCCGTCCAGTTCGGCCTGCCGGCGCAGCGGGTCGATGGACAGTCCGCCGACCCGGATCACTCGTGAGGGCGGTTCCGCGCCGGCCGCGGTGGCCCGGGAGCGGCGCAGTACGGCCGACATCCGGGCCGAGAGGTGCTCGACGGAGAACGGCTTGGTGAGGTAGTCGTCGGCACCGTCGTTCAACAGCCGGACGATTTCCGCCTCGTCGTCCCGGGCGGTGGCGATGATCACCGGGACATCGGTGATTCCGCGGAGCATCTTCAGCGCCTCGCCCCCGTCCAGATCGGGCAGGCCGAGGTCGAGGATGACGACGTCGAAGCCGACGTGCGCCACCTCGCGGAGCGCCTCCAGAGCGGTTCCGACGCTGCGTACGGTGTGGGCGGCCTCGGTCAGATGCCGGATGAGGGCCGAACGTACGAACTGGTCGTCCTCGACGACGAGCACACGTGCCATGGGCGGCACCGTACGCCATTCGGGCGAGGTTCTTCGCCCGAGGCTGACGCCGCAAGGGCGCACTCCGGCGTGCTGGACGGGCTGCAACGGGGCGGGCCGGTGGTGCAGTATGAGCCGAATGCAACGAGGACTGGTTCACGCGGCGGCCTGGACGCTGGCGACCGGCGCCGCGGTCACCCTGTCGTGGTTCGGCGTGCACACCGTGCTGTCCGGCACGGCGTACGACGCCCCGCGCGCGCTGCCGATCTCCGACCAGGTGGCCTCGGCAAAGGGGCGGCAGGACGACGGCGCCGCACCGCGCGTCTCCTCCACCCACCGCCCCAAGCCGTCCCGGTCACCCGCCCACAGCCAGGCGCCCGCCGACGGCAAACCGTCACGCCCGGCCGGCCCGTCCGCCAGCGGCACCCCCCGGTCGCAGTACCCGAACACCACCTCGCCGGGCGGCTCGGCCTCCGACGGCCGGGTCAAGAGCTACGCCACGGCGGGCGGGCGGGTGGTCTTCGACATGGACGGCCGGTCCGCCGAGTTGGTGTCGGCGACCCCGAACTCGGGCTGGGAGATGCAGGTGTGGAAGCAGGACGGGTGGATCCGGGTCGACTTCTCCGGCGGTACCTCGCATACGTCCGTGTTCTGCACCTGGAACGGCCATCCGCCGACCGTGCAGACCAGCGACCACGGGACGTAGACCCGCCCGCGCGACGCGGCCCGGCGTCAGTCGAAGGCCGCGGCCGGCGGGGCCGGTGAGGCGAGGGCCGTGGCGTCGGTGACCGGTGCCGCGCCGCCGGTGAAGTCCAGCAGCGCCCGGCCGTGTTCGACCCGTCCGGCCTGCGGATCGGTGGCCGCCCGCCGGGTCAGTTCGGCGACCGGCAGCTGCCCGTCGGCAGCCAGCAGAACGGCGTTGCCGAAGCGCTTGCCGCGCAGTACGGCCGGGTCGGCGGTCAGACACAGCTCGGGGAAGACCGTACGGGCCGTGGCGATCTGGCCGCGCAGAAACCGCAGCGGCGGCCCGTCCGCGAGGTTCGCCGCGTAGAACCCGCCGGGCCGCAGCGCCCGGTGTATCTCCGTCAGGAATTCGGTGCTGGTCAGGTGCGCGGGTGTGCGCGCACCGCCGAAGACATCGGCGATGATCAGGTCAGCCCAGCCGTCCGGGATCTTCGCCAGGCCGGCGCGGGCGTCGCCGCCGCGCACCCGTATCCGCCAGCCGCTGTCCAACGGCAGCTGCCGGCGCACGAGTTGGACGAGCGGTGCGTCGAGCTCCACCACCTGCTGGGTGGACCGCGGGCGGGTCGCCGCGACATAGCGGGCCAGGGTCAGGGCGCCGCCGCCGAGATGGACAACGCGCAGCGGTTTGCCCGCGGGCCCGGCCAGGTCGGCGACGTGCCCGAGCCGCCGCTGATAGGAGAAGTCCAGATAAGCCGGGTCGTCGAGGTCCACATGGGACTGCGGGGCACCGTCGATCAGCAGCGTCCAGCCGCGCGGCCGGTCCCGGTCGGGCCGTAGCTCGGCAAGCCCGCCGTCCACCGTCTCCGTGACGGATTCCGGTCCGCCGCGTCCGCGTCTGCTCTTCGCCATGCCCTCCAGTATGGCCCCTGCCCCGAAGGCCATATCCGCTGGTCAGCGAAGTACTTCCGGCCGGACGGCCGGGGTGGGGCGCCCGGACGTACGAGGCAGAGTGGCGGACCGCCCGTGACCGAGGTCAGGGGCGATCCGCCAACTGCACATTACGACCCATGCCGGCCCGACATCCTGCGGACCGGCGTCGGGTCACCTGTTGATGCAGACGTTCCCGAAGGCCGGGTTCAGCAGCCCGGGCACGTTGAGGCTGTTGCCGCACACATTGATCGGGATGTTGATCGGAACCTGGACATTGTTGCCGCTGAGGATGCCCGGGGAGCCGGCGGCAAAGCCCGCGGCATTGGCACCGCTCCGGTGGCTGAAGAGATTCCGGTGATCGTTGCGGTAACGCTCGTTGTCATAGTAACGACCGTGGCGACCGTGGTGGCCGTCCCCGCTGGCTGATGCGACGCCTGCGCCACTTAGCACGATGGCACAGCCGACCGCAGCCGTTGCGGCGGTCTTAACAAACCGCTTCATCCCATTCTCCTTTCA
Source organism: Streptomyces sp. NPDC048434 (assembly GCF_043200375.1). NCBI lineage: Bacteria > Bacillati > Actinomycetota > Actinomycetes > Kitasatosporales > Streptomycetaceae > Streptomyces > Streptomyces sp. NPDC048434. Next base: position 191,808 of record NZ_JBICXQ010000010.1, read on the forward strand.
GTTCGTGAATGGGGCAACCGGTCACAACGAGCGAAATGAGTCAGGGGTGCGGATGTTCCCCCGTCCGGGAAAATGTTAGCCCTTCTGGCAGTAAGAGGGTGGCGCCGGCGGAGTTAGTATTCCGCTGACCGGAATCCCGACGGGGATCCGGCGTGCCTGCCGCGGTTTCCAACATGATTTCTGTCAGAGTGCTCTCCAGTTTGACTGATTGAAGTCGGAGAGGAAGACATGCGGAAGTCGATGGACCGCACAGCGCGCGGCGTCGTATGCGCACTGACCTCCTTGGCATTGTCCGCCGCCCTGTCTTCGGCGTCAGCCGCGCCGACTCCCAAGGAATCCGCGCGAATTCCTTTCCACGAGCGCTATCACGTGACCCAGCACGGCGGTGTCACGCGCGCGGCCAACTCCTCAGTCACCTGCAGGACGGCGTTCCGCCGCGCGGCCACCCCGTGCGCGGCGGTGCAGCAGGGCGGCGCCGGCCTGAACGGCCACTACCGGATGGCGTACATCGACGTCGACTCCGACGCCCACACCTACAACTCCAGCAGTGCGGACCTGCGGATCCCGGCCGGCTCCCGGGTGAGCTACGCCCGGCTGTACTGGGGCGGCAACCTGCGGGCCGGCGAGCAGAAGCCCGCCAAGGACAACGGCCGGGTGCTGATCGCCGAGCAGGGCGGCCGGTACAAAGAGGTGCGCGCCGACACCCTCACCGGCCACCGCACCACCTCCGCGACCGACGGTTTCCAGGCCTCGGCGGACGTCACCCGGCTGGTGCGCAAGAGCGGAGCGGGCGCCTACACGGTGGCCCAGATCAATGCCGCGATGGGCCATTCCCCGGCCGGTGCCTGGGGCGGCTGGACACTGGTGGCCGCCTACGAGAACAGCAAGCAGCCGCTGCGCAGAATCGCCCTGTGGGACGGCTTCCAGCCGCTGGGGCCGGACCGTCGCAGCTTTTCGGTACGGCTGAATGGATTGCATATCCCGGCTCATTCCCATGGCCTCGCCGGTGTGGTGGCGTACGACGGTGACCGGGGCCGTGGAAATGACGCGCTCGCCGTCCGGGCGGGCCGGCACCACGTGCAAAAGGTGCGGGATACCGCCAATCCGGCTAACGACGTGATGAACTCGACGATCACCGAATTCGGCCGGCAGACGAAGCGGCTGCCCGCCTACCGCAACACTCTCGGATTTGATTCCGACGTATTCGACATCACTCCCGCGCTGCGGTCCGGCGGCGACCGGCTCACTTTCCGCTTCACCACCCGCAGTCCGGGATATCTGCTCGGCGCGCTCTTCCTCCAGACCGATACCAGCCGCTGAGCGGCGCGCCCCGGCAATTCCCGCAGAGACTTCTGTCAGCTCGGCAATCAGGGGAGCAGTGCGTGCTGCCACAAGACCTGCAGTGCCAAGAGCGGCCAACGGTTCTCCATGTCTCCCGGCCCGTCGACGGCGGGGTCGCCCGGGTCGTCACCGACCTGGTGCGGGCCCAGGTGGCGGCGGGACTGCGGACCGTGGTGGCCGCGCCGCCCGGCGGCGAGTTGCACCGGGGCGCCGCCGCGGCGGGCGCCGAGGTGGTCTCCTGGCCGGCCCGCCGCTCCCCCGGCCCGGCGCTCGCCGGTGAGACCGGACGGCTGACCCGGCTGATCCGGCAGGCCGGCCCGCACCTCGTCCATGCGCACAGCGCCAAGGCCGGGCTCGCCGCCCGTCTGGCCGTCCGGGGCCGGATCCCGACGGTCCATCAGCCGCACGCCTGGTCCTTCGAGGCGGTCGGCGGGACGGCGGCGCGGCTGGCGCTCGGCTGGGAGCGCTACGCCGCGCGCTGGGCGGACCGGGTGCTGTGCGTGAGCGAGGCGGAGCGGCTGCGGGGCGTCGAAGCGGGGGTGCCGGCCCGGTGGGCGGTGATCCGCAACGGGGTGGACCTGGACCGCTGTATGCCCGCGTACCGCGAGGAGGCGACGCGGCGGGCGCTGCGCCGCGACCTGCCCGCGCTCGGCGATCTGCCGCCGGAGGCGCCACTGGTGGTGTGCGTGGGACGGCTGTGCACGCAAAAAGGGCAGCTGTCGCTGTTGCGGGCGTGGCCCGCGGTCGTCGCGGCCGTCCCGGACGCCCGGCTGGTCCTGGTCGGCGACGGCCCGGACCGGGAGCTGCTGCATGCGGCCGCACCCCCTGGTGTGCGTTTCGCGGGCGCGGCACGGGACGCCGTCCCCTGGTACCGGGCGGCGGATCTGGTCGTCCTTCCGTCACGCTGGGAAGGCATGGCGCTGGCTCCTCTGGAGGCGATGGCCTGTGGCCGCCCCGTGGTGCTCACCGATGTCGGCGGGGCCCGCGAGAGCCTGCCGCCCGGGGCCGCCCCGCACTGTCTGGTGCCGCCCATGGATCCGGCCGCCCTGGCGCAGGCCGTATGCGGTCTGCTGACCCGCCCTCAGCTGCGCAGGGCGCTGGGCCACCGCGCCTTGGAGCACATGCGGGCGGCGTACGACGTGCGGCACACCGCGGCGGCGGTCCTCGGGCTGTACCGCGAACTGCTCGGTGTGGCGTGCCCGGAGAGCAGGGAGCGGCTCAGCAGATGACGACGGAGAGCGCGGACGCGCCCCATTCCGCCCGGGTCCTTCCCCCGTCGGCGGTCCCCCGGCCGACGGCCGCCGCGGTCCACCCGCCCCGTGGGCCGGGCCTGCAGACCCTGCCCCCGCCCCGGCCCGGCCGCGGCGTACGGCGTCGGACCGTCGTCCCGCTGATGGCCGCCGACGGCCTGGCCACCGCGGGCACCGCGCTGCTCGTCCTCGGGACCGGTACGGCGCCGGCGGCACTCGCCGCCATGGTGCTGGGCCTGCTGCTGCTCCACTCCCAGGCCGGTCTCTACCGTCCCGGGCCCGCCCCGAACGTGCTGCACGACCTGCCGGCGCTGCTGGGCCGTGCCGCCGTCTGCTGGTGCGCGGCGGCCGCGGTGCTCGCCGCCGTGCATCCCGGGCAGGCGCTGACCGCCGCCCTGCTGGCGGGTGCGGTGGCGGCGCACACCCTGCTGGTCTGCGGCGGCCGGGCCACGGTCCACCGGGCGCACCGCAACGCCGCCCGCCGCCGTCCGCGCGCCACTCTGATCGTCGGCACCGACCCGGCCGCCCGGCAGCTGGCCGCCGTGCTGCACGCCCACCCCGAGTACGGCATGCGCCCGGTGGGCGTGGTCACGCCGGCGTCGCTGCCGCCCGGCGGGCCCGAGGCGCCCCCGGCCCGCGGGAGGCTGCCGCGGCTCACCTCCGCGCAGGACATCACCCGGGCCGTCATCCAGCACACCGTGCGGGACGCGGTGTTCACGCTGTCGCCGTACGGCGATCCGCACACCGCCGCGCTGCTGCGCCGCTTCATCGACCAGGGCTCGGCGATCTGGCTGGCCGGCGCGGCGGCCGCCCGCGAGGGCCGCCCGCCGCATGCGGGCACCGACCAGCTGTGGGGCTTCGCCTGCCGGCGGCTGGACACCGCCCCGCCACGGCACGGCGGCCGGTGCAAGCGGGCCCTGGACCTCGCGCTGGCCGGCCCGGCGCTGGTGGTCGCGGCCCCGGTGCTGCTGGGCTGTGCGCTCGCGGTACGGCTCGCCGACGGGCCCGGTGTGCTCTTCCGGCAGGAACGTATCGGCCGGGGCGGGCGCAGCTTCACCCTGCTGAAGTTCCGCACCCTGCACCCGTGCGACGCGCACGAGGAGGCGACACGGTGGACCGTGGCGGACGACGCCCCGATGAGCCGGGTCGGCCGGCTGCTGCGGCGGACCGCGCTGGATGAGCTGCCGCAGCTGTGGAACGTGCTGCGCGGCGATATGAGCCTGGTCGGGCCGCGCCCGGAGCGCCCCTTCTTCGTCCGGCAGTTCACCCAGGCCTACCCGGAGTACGGCGCCCGGCACCGGATGCCGGCGGGCATCACGGGACTTGCGCAGGTGCACGGGCTGCGCGGCGACACCTCCGTCGAGGACCGGGCCCGCTTCGACAACCTCTATATCGACAGCTGGTCGCTGTGGCAGGACATCCGGATCATGCTGCGCACGGTGGCCTCGCTGGTGCGGCGGGAGGGCGGATGAGCGCGGGTGCGCCGGCGTCCGCGCTGTCGGGGCCGTGGCGTACGGCCGTCCGGTCCTGGGCGCCGGCGGTGCACCGGGCACCGCTTCTCCCGGCGACGGCGACCGTGGTGCTGCTGTGCGCACCGGCCGGCAGCGCCGAGGTCACGGCGTTCGGCAAGGTCACCCCGGCGGATGTGGCGTCCGCCGTGCTCGTGGTCTGCTGCGCACTCCGTCTGCTGCGGCATCGCGCCCGGCCGCTGAGCCGGACGGCCGCGCTCGTTCTGGGCGCGCCGGTGGCGGGGCTGGCGCTGGCCACCGTCACGTCCGGCGACCCGGCGGCGAGCCTGCCGGGCCTCGTCCGTCATCTGCAGATCTTTGTGCTGGTGCCGGCCGCGCTGCTGCTGACGCTGCGCAGCGCACGGGATTTCCGGGTAATGGCCGGGTCGCTGGTGTTGCTGGCCCTGGTGCAGGGCGCGATCGGTGTCCATCAGTATCTGACCGCGACGGGTGCCTCTTATATGGGGCACGACATCCGGGCGGTCGGGACGTTCGGTCCGCTGGATGTCATGGGGATGGCCACGGTCGTCGGGTACGGCCTGACGGCCGCGCTGGCGCTGGGCCTTGCGCCGGCCGCGGACGCGCCGGGATGGGTGCGGCCGGCCGCCCTGTGCAGCGCGGCGGCGCTGGTGCTTCCGCTGACGCTGTCGTTCAGCCGGGGCGCCTGGATCGCCACCGCGGTGGCCGTCGGCGTCGTCCTGCTGCTGGCGGGGCCGCGGGTGGCGGCGGGGGCGCTGGCGGTGCTGGTCGCGCTGGCGGTGGTGCTGGTCGGCGGGGCGGGGGTGGGCTCCGCCCTGCTCGGCGAGCGGCTCGCGAGCATCACCGCGGTCTCGGACGCCCCGGACCGGTCGGTCACCGACCGGTACACCCTGTGGGCCGCCGCGGCCGGTATGTGGCACGACCACCCGCTGACCGGCGTCGGCCTCAAGGAGTTCCCCGTCCACCGCGACGGTCACGCCTCGCTCGGTCTGTCCTCGGGCGGCGACACCGCGGGCGCCGGAGTGGCCTTCCGGCGCGAGCCGTTGCTCTCACCGCACAACATGTATCTGCTGGCCCTCGGCGAGCAGGGGCTGATCGGCGCCACCGCGCTGGTGGGCAGCTGGGCGGCGCTGCTGGTGTGCGGGCTGCGGAGGCTGTGGCGGGTCCGCCGGCGGGCGGTGGCCGGGCGGCGCGTGGGCGCCCCGGACTGCGGCCCGGCGGACTGCGGCACGGCGGACTGCGGTCCGGTCGCGATCGGTCTGCTGGTCTGGCAAGCCGTCGACTTCCTCTCGTCCGACATCGGCGGCCCCTCGACGGTGCTGAGCGCGGTGCTGTTCGGGCTGGCCGGCTGGTGGGCGCTGGAGCCCGGTCCGGTACCGGAGCCCGAGGGCGTCGGGACGGCGACGCGATGAGGGACATGAGGGCACGGGACGCAGAGGTGCGGGACGCCACGGCGCGGGGCGCAGGGATGCGGGACGCCGCAGCGTCGGGCGCGACCGCGCCGGATGCCACCGCCGGACACGGGGCGGGCGTGGCGGCGCTGCCGGGCCGGACGGCCGCCTCCGTACGCCAGGAGGGCGTCCTCGCCTGCCCCTGCCCGCCCGCCCGTCCCGGCCGTCCCGCACCGCCCGGTGGCCCCGGCCCGCTCGGCCGCGTTCTGGCCCGCGCCGCCGCGATCACCGCGCTGCTGACCGCCGCCGGTTCGCTGTGCGGCCTGCTGCGCGACCAGACGCTCGCGCATCTCTTCGGCGCGGGCCGTGACAGCGATGCGTTCCTGGTCGCCTGGACCGTGCCCGAGACGGCGGCCACGCTGCTCATCGAGGACGCCATGGCGCTGCTGCTGATCCCCGCGTTCAGTCAGGCCCTGTCCGCACGGGCCGAAGCCGCCGACGGCGCCCGCGCGTTGCCGGGCGACGGCCGTGACCCCGTGCGGGCCCTGCTGACCGCCACCTTCCCCCGGCTGTTCGGCGCGCTCGCCTGCGGCTCCGCGCTCCTCGCGCTCGGCGCTCCGCTGCTCGTCCGGCTGCTGGCGCCCGGACTCGCCGCCCCGGCCCCGGCCGTGGCCTGTACCCGGCTGACCGCGCTGACCGTCCTCACCTTCGGTACCGCCGGCTACCTCAGCGCGGCGCTGCGCGCCCACCGCAGCTTTGCCGCACCCGCCGCGATCTACGTGGCGTACAACCTCGGCATCATCGGGACCACGCTGGCGCTGCACTCCGCGTGGGGGGTGCGGGCCGCCGCGGCCGGGGTCGCGCTCGGCGGCGTACTGATGGTGCTCGTACAGCTCCCGGCGTTCGTACGGCAGTTGCCGGGGCGCGAACGACGCCGGCACACCCCCCCACCCCCGAACCCACCCCCCGCCCCCTCCCCCGAAGGGGGAGAGGGGGAGGGGGCGGGGGAGAGCTCCCGGCCCCCGCTCCCCCACTCCCCCCTCCTCGGCCTCCCCCTGCTCGCCCCCGTCGTCTGCTTCGCGCTGGGCCGGCAGTCCCAGGTCCTGGTCGAGCGGTTCCTCGGCTCCTCGTTGCCGGCCGGTGCCATCTCGCATCTGAACTACGCGCAGAAAGTCGCCCAGCTGCCGATGGTGCTCTCGCTGATGATCTGCACCATCACCTTCCCCGTGGTGGCCCGCGCGGTCGCCGACGGTGAGACGGCGACGGCCGGGCACCGGGTGGAGCGGGATCTGACGCTGGCCGGGCTGGTGGTGCTGCTGGGCGGGGCGTATGTGATCGCCTGTGCGCCGCAGATCATCGAAATCCTCTTCCAGCGGGGGGCGTTCACCGCGGCGGACACCGCGGCCACCGCGTCGGTGCTGCGGGTGTACGCGCTGGGGCTGCTCGGCCACAGCCTGGTCGGTGCGCTCATCCGGCCGTTCTTCGCCGCCGCCCGGCCCACCTGGTACCCGGCCGCCGCGATGGCCACCGGACTGCTGATCACCGTCGTGACCGGGGTGTGCGCGGTCCGGTGGTGGGGCGTCCACGGCATCGTGGCCGCCAACGCGGCCGGCATCACGGCCACCGCACTGCTGTTGCTGCGCGGCCTCGGCACCCGGGTCCTCGCCCTGGACGTACGCCGGGTCGCCGCCGGACTCGGGCGGCTGGTGCTCGCCGCCGCCGTGGCCGCGGCGGCCGGTGGCCCGCTCGCGGCGCTGTCCGCCTCGCCGCTGCCCGGCGCGGCGGCCGGTGCGCTGCTGGTACCCGCCGTCTTCGCCGGCACCGCCCTCGCCGTTCGGGCCCCCGAGGTCCGGCAGTTGCTCCTCGCCGTCAAAGGAAAGCTCGCCCATGTCCATTGATCCGGCGCCCTGCCGCGCCGTTGCGCCCGTGCCCGCCGCCCGCCGTGCCCGCCACGGCCGCGGCGCCCCGCCGTGGGTGCTCATGTACCACTCGGTCGCCGAGGCCACCGAGGACCCGTACCGCCTCACCGTCTCCCCCGGCCGGCTGGACCGCCAGCTGCGCTGGCTGCGGGAGCGCGGGCTGCGCGGCGTCGGCGTCGGCGAACTGCTGCGCGCCCGCGCCGCCGGACGGGACGCCGGTCTGGTCGGGCTGACCTTCGACGACGGCTACGCCGACTTCCTGACCGGCGCGCTGCCGCTGCTGCGCCGGCACGGCTGCACCGCCACGGTGTTCGTGCTGCCCGGCAGGCCCGGCGGCGACAACGCCTGGGACCCGCTGGGTCCCCGCAAACCGCTGCTGACCGAGGCCGGTATCCGCGCCGTCGCGGACGCCGGTATGGAGGTCGGCTCCCATGGGCTGCTGCACCAGGACCTGACCGCCGCCGACGACACCGCCCTGGCGCGGGAGTCCGCGGCCGGCCGGCGGCGGCTCGCCGAGCTGACCGGCCGGGCCCCGGACGGCTTCTGCTATCCGTACGGCGCCGTCGATGGCCGGGCGATCGCGGCGGTGCGCGCGGCCGGCTTCGGCTACGCCTGCGCCATCGACCCCGGCCCGCTGACCGGCCGGTACGCCCTGCCGCGGGTCCACATCGGCGCCGCGGACACCTGCTGGCGGCTGCACCTCAAACGCGCCCTGCACCCGCTGCGGCGCCGTGCGCTGCCCCCCGACGAGACCACCACCCCGGCCGCTACCCCAGGAGGCATCCGGTGAAGGTTCTGCACGTCATTACGGGCCTCGACGTGGGCGGCGCCGAGCAGCAGCTGAGGTTGCTGCTGCGCCGGCTGCCCGCGCACTGCGAGGTCATCACCCTGACCCGTCCGGGCCCGGTTGCCGACGGCATCGAGGCCGACGGCACTCCCGTCACCCACCTCGGTATGACCGGCAACCGGGATCTGACCGCGCTCCCCCGCCTCGCCGGACTGATCCGCGGCGGCGGCTACGACCTGGTGCACACGCACCTCTACCGGGCCTGCGTCTACGGCCGGATCGCCGCCCGGATGGCGGGCGTCCGGACCGTGGTGGCCACCGAGCACTCGCTGGGCGATGCGGTCATCGAGGGGCGCCGGCTGACCCGTGGCGTCCGCACGCTCTACCGGGCCACCGAACGGCTGGGGACGGCGACGGTCGCCGTCTCGGACACCGTCGCCGCCCGGCTGCGCCGCTGGGGCGTACCGGAGGAGCGGATCCATGTGGTGCCCAACGGCATCGAGGCGCACCGTTTTGCCTTCGACCCGGCCGCCCGGGCCCTGGTCCGCACCCGGCTGGGGCTGCCGCTGGACGCGTTCGTGGTCGGCGGCGTCGGCCGGCTGGTGCCCGGCAAGCGGTTCGACGTTCTGGTCCGGGCGGTGACCCAACTACCGGGTGTGCACCTGCTGTTGGCGGGCGCGGGGCCGGAGCGGGAGATGCTGCGGCGGATGGCGGAGCAGTTCGGCTCGGGCGACCGGATCCATCTGCTGGGCGAGCGCGACGGGGCGGTCGACGCCGCGTTCGGCGGGCGAGCGGCGGACGGGCGGGGAACCGAGGGGCGAGGAGCCGACGGGGCCGACATCCCCGGCCTGCTCTCGGCCATCGACGTCTTCGTCTCGCCCTCCCCGGAGGAGGCGTTCGGGCTGGCAGTCCTGGAGGCGCTCGGGTCCGGGCTGCATGTGCTCTACGGCAGCTGCCCGGCGGTCGACGAACTGCCCGCCGACCAGGCCCCCGGCGCCCGCCACTTCAGCCTCGGTGTTCATGAACTCGCCACCGCCCTGCGGGAGTTGCGGCGCCTGGGGCCGGGGCGGCTGCCGGTCCCGCCGGTGGTGCGGCGCTATGACATCGCCCGCAGCGCCGAGGCGCTGATGTCCGTGTACGAGCAGGCGGTGGCCGTCGCCCCGGCGCGGCACCGGAGCCCCGCGGCGGTGCCCCCGCCGCAGGGCCGCTCGGCGGCGCTCCCCGCGGCCGCCGTGTCGCTGCCGGATCCGTCCCGGTCGCCCGACCCGTCCCCGCTCTCGAACAGGTAGGCACCGCCATGGCCACATCCGCGCGGAGAGAGACGCGGGAAGCACAGGGAGCGGCCGCGGGCGCCGAGAGGGGACGAGGAGCGGCCCTCGGGTCCGGGCCCGGCGCGCGGCAGGCGCGCGGGCGCCTCCGGGCCCGGTGGCGCCGGCTGCCCCGCTGGTGGCCGCTGCCGCTGTGCGCCCTGCTCGGCGCGTCCGGCGGCGCGGCGTACGGGCTGCTGCAGCCGCCGGAGTACGCCGCGACCAGCTACGTCGTGGTGGTCCCCGCCAAGGGCTCCGACCCGGCGGCCGCACTCGGCTTCGCCCAGGCGTACGGCCGGGTCGCGACGAGTGGGGCGGTGCTCGCCGACGCGCACCGGGCCGCGCACGTACCGCTCGGCGCGCTGCGCGGCGGGGTCCGCACGATGACCTCGCCGGACGCCCCGATGATCGAGATCACCGGCACCGCACGGTCCGCGCGCACCTCGGCGGTGCTCGCCAATGCGGTGGCCCGTTCGCTGGCCAGGACGGGCAACGGGACCGCCGCCCGCACCGGCGCCGAGCTCCTGGTCTTCTCCCGCGCCTCGGCCCCGGCCGCCCCGGCGTCGCCGTCCGCGCCGCTGTCCACCGGGGTGGGGGCCTGCGCGGGCGGTCTGCTGGGCGGTCTGCTGCTGCTCGTACGGCCGTCACGGGAGCGGCAGCGGACGGGGCACGCCGGGGCGGTTCCGGCACCGGCGCATGCCGCGGCCGCCTCAGGCGCCGTACCGGCGGCCGAGGACTCCGTGCGATGACGGCCCGGCGGACCGCGGACCGGGCGCCCTCGACGGTGCCGGCCCCGGCGCACCGGCCGGCCCGCCCGGAAACCGCCGGGGCCGCCGGTGCCGCCGGGCGCCCTGAGGCCACCACGGCCGTCCCGCTGTCGGCGACGCTGTGCCGGGACCCGGAGCGGTTCGCCGCGCTGGCCGCCGACTGGCGGGCGCTGCACCGCAACTGCCGGGCCGCCACCCCGTTCCAGAGCCACTCCTGGCTGTCGTCGTGGTGGCTGTCGTACGGGACGCCGGGACGGCTGCGCATCGTTCTGGTGCGCCGGGCCGGGCGGCTGGTGGCGGCGGCGCCGCTGATGCTGACGTACCGTCCGCTGCCGGTGCTGGTGCCGCTCGGCGGCTCCATCTCGGACTTCTCCGACGTCCTGCTGGACGACTCCTGCCCCGGCCCGGCGGCCGAGGCGCTCGCCGCCGGGCTGCACCGGGCGGCCCGCGGTGCCCTGGTGGATCTGCGCGAGGTGCGGCCCGGCGCGGCCGCCGAGCGGCTGTACGCGGCCTGGCCCGGCCCGCGCCGCAGGCTCGACGACTCGGTCTGTCTGGAGCTGCCCGGGGTGCCGATGGACGCACTGCTGGGGCGGCTGGCCGGCTCCCGCGCCCGCCGGGTCCGCGCCAAGCTCCGCAAGCTCGACGCGCTGGGCATCGAGGAACACTCCGTACCGGCCCGGGAAGTGCCCGCCTCGGTACACCACATGCTGTATCTGCACGGGCTCCAGTGGCAGGGCCGGGGCGTGACACCGGAGCATCTGCGGCCCCGGTTCGCCGCTCATCTGGTGCGCGCCACCCGGGAGATGGTCGGCAGCGGTGAGGCGGTGCTGACCGAGTACCGGATGGACGGCCGGGTGATGGCCGCCGACATCATGCTGATGTCCGCCGACCTGGCCGGCGGCTATCTCTTCGGCGCCCACCCCGAACTGCGCGAGCGGAAGGTGGACATCACCACCATGCTGATGCGCCATGACGCCCGCCATGTCGTCGACACCGGCCGCGGCGCGCTCAGCCTGCTGCGCGGCACCGAGCCGTACAAGCAGCACTGGCGCCCGGTGCCGGTGACCAATCAGCGGCTGCTGCTGTCCCGGCGCGCGCTGGCGCCGGCGCTGCGGCTCCACGCGGCGCAGGTGACCGGCCGGGCGCTGGCCGCCGACGTGGTCCGCGAACGGCTGACCCCGCTGCACGGGCTGCGGGCGCGGCTGAACACCTGGCAGGCGAAGGGCGCGACCAGGCGATGACCTTCCGGTGCACGGGCCCGCGGCGATCCGCCGCGCCGGGCTCACTCCTTCTTGCCGAGCGGCTGGTGGATCGTGTCGACGCGCAGGCCCGCCCCGCGGACGCCGGACGGGCGCTCGATGCGCTCCCCGAGGCCGACGGGAACACAGTCCGGCCGGGACGGCGACGGGGCGGGAGCCGGCGTGGGCGCCGGGACGGGAGTGGGCACCGGCGTGGCCGGCGGGCCGTCGGGCGGCGTGGGGGCCGGGGTGGGCGCGGGCAGGCTGTGCAGCGCCGCGCGAAAGGCCCGGGCGGCGCGCGGATTCTTCCGGCACTGCCACACCCCGTGCGGGCAGTAGTCGGTGATCGTCTGGTAGAGCGGTCGGTGCTCGGCGATCCAGGCCAGCATGCGCGTGACGAATTCGGCATTGTCGCCGTTACGGAACAGTCCCCATTCCGGGTACGAGATCTGCTTTGTGTGCGCGGCCGCGAAATCCGCCTGAGCCTGGAGCCCGTACGGCTGGTGAATCATCTCGTCGAAGGTCTCCCCGGCCGGCTGGTCATAGGAATCCATGCCGACGATGTCCACCACCCCGTCGCCGGGGTAGCACGCGGTCCAGCCGATCGCATCCATCCCCCGGGACGGCGCGAAATCGAAACGGAATGCCTGTCCGGGCACCGAACGCATCGCGGTGACGATCCGGTTCCAGTACACCTTCCAGGCGTGCGGATCAGGCGCGCAGCGATGCGTGTAGGTGATGCCGTTCATCTCCCAGCCGAGGGTGATCACGGTGTCCGGCACCCCTGCGTCGACCAGATGCCGGGCCAGCGTGCGGAAATGCCCGTCGAAGCGGCCGGCCGCGGCCTGTTGCAGCAGCCGGCGCACCTCGGCATCCGGCAGCCGCGCCTCGTTGCGCTCCATCATCGGCACATTCAGCACGAACATCCGGCCCGCCGCGGCGCGCCGCCATTGCGCCCACGGCCGCAGGAACTCCGGCTCTCCCTCGATGTCCGCCCAGCGGCCGCCGGGAAGATAGGTGTGGCCGACCCGGACCTCCGTACCGCCGAGCCAGCGCTGCAGACCGGTCAGCCGCCGCACGCCCTCCGCGTCGGATCCCAGGAAGGCGCCCAGCGCAACCGGCGCGAGCGGAACGTCAGCGGCGGGTGGCGGTCCGGGATTCCGTCCCTCCCCGGTACCGCCGATGCGGTCGGTGGCGGAGACGAAATGGCCGGCGGCGAGCAGACACATCGCGATCGCCCCGAGCGCGGCGCCCGTCAGTCTCCGGCTTCGCTGGGACATTCTGACTCCTTCGGGGAAGCCCGCGGTCCGGCGCGCTGATCCCACGACGGTAATCAGCAGATAACCCGTACGGGCGGCCCGAACGCATTCGGATAGCCCATTAGCGCATTCCGTCCCCCACACGGTCCATGGAAGTGAAGGGCTCCGCGCCATGTCATCGTTCGACACCGATGTGCCCGTACTGCTGCTCCGGCTCGATACCAACCCCTTTCACCACGGCACCCTCGGCGCGGTCAGATCCCTGGGCCGGGCGGGAATCGAGGTGCACGCCGTGGTCGCATCGGCGCGCGGCCCGGTGGGCCGGTCGCGGTATCTGCACCGGATGTACGAACTCCCGCCCGGACCGGTGGCACACGGCCCGCTGCTGGACTTCCTGCGCACGGTCTCCGAGGGCATCGGCAGGCCCGCCGTCCTCATCCCCCTGGACGACCGGGGCGCGATCGCCGCGGCCCGGCTCGCCGGCCGGCTGCTGGGCCGCTATCTGCTCCCCGCCCAGCCCGCCGACCTGCCCGAGCGGCTCGCCGACAAGGCCGAACTCGCCCTGCTGTGCCGGGAACTGGGCCTGCCGCACCCGGCGACCGCCGTCCCCGCCGACGCCCAGCAGGCCGCCGACGCGGCGGAGGAACTGGGGCTGCCGCTCGTCGCCAAGTGGAGCCGTCCGTGGCTGCTGCCCCCGTCCGCCGGGCTGCGCAGCACCACCTTGGTGCGCACCCGTGACGACGCCCGCCGGCTATACGGGCTGACCGAACGCGCCGGCAGCGCCCTGCTGTTGCAGCGCCGGCTGGCCGGCGGCCCGGACACCGACTGGTTCTTCCACGGCTGCTTCACCCGCGGCGGCGCCTGTCTGATCGGCGGCTCGGGCCGCAAGGAACGCGCCTGGCCGCGCGGTACGGGCCTGACCGCGGTCGGCCGCTGGCTGCCCAACCCCCAGGTCGAACGGGCCGCACTGCGGCTGGCGGGGCATCTGGACTACCGAGGCATCCTCGACCTGGACTTCCGCCGGGACGCGCACGGCCGCTATCACCTCCTCGACTTCAACCCCCGGCCCGGCGCCCAGTTCCGGCTCTTCACCGACCCGTCCTCGGGGCTCGATGTCGTCCGGGCACTGCACCTGGACCTCACCGGCCGCACGGTGCCGTTCGCGCGCGGCGCCCCGGGGCGGCTCTTCCGCGCCGAGAACTACGCCCTGCTCTCCGCCGTCGCCACGGCCTTCGCCGAACGCCCCGCGGCCCGCCCGCCGGGCACCGCACGGGCCCGGCGCCAGGGGGTGGAGCGGGCGTGGTTCGCCGCGGACGATCCGCTGCCGTTCCTCGCCATGACCGGATCGTGGCTGCACAGCGGACTGCGCAAGGGCGCGCACCGCGGGCGCACCACCCCACCGGACAGCGCCGCCCTCCCCTCCCGCCCGGAGCCCGCCCAACCACTCGGGGCACCCCAACGGCCTTGAGGGGCGGGGGAACCGCACCCCCGAATCGCACCACCCCGCACAACCCGCACCGCACAACCCGCACCGTACAAAGAGAAAGAGCAGGGAACTTCCATGTACGACCTCGTGGTGGTGGGCGCCGGCCCCTACGGACTCTCGATCGCCGCGCATGCGGCGGCGGCCGGACTGCGGCTGCGGGTCCTGGGCCGGCCGATGGCCTCCTGGCGCGACCACATGCCCGACGGCATGCTCCTCAAGTCCGAGCCCTGGTCCTCCAACCTCTCCGACCCGGACGGCCGCCACACCCTGGCCGACTACTGCGCCGCCCACGACCTGACCGCCGAGCACGGCGTCCCGCTGCCCCTCGACACCTTCACGGCGTACGGCAGATGGTTCGGCGAACAGGCGGTGCCGCAGGTCGAAGACGTCACCGTCACCTCCGTACGCCCGGACGGTGACGGCTTCCACGTCGAGACGGACACCGGCGAGCGGATCGCGGCCCGGACCGTTGCGCTCGCCGTCGGTGTGATGCCGTTCGTCAACCGCCCCTGGCCGCTGCTCGAACTGCCCCCGGACCTCGCCTCGCACAGCAGCGACCACCGCGATCTGCGCCGTTTCTCCGGCCAGGACGTCGCCGTGATCGGCTCCGGCCAGGCCGCGCTGGAGACCGCGACCCTGCTCGCCGAACAGGGCGCCCGGCCCCGCGTCGTGGCCCGCGCCGACCGGCTGCGCTGGAACGGCCCGCCGCAGCCGCTGGAGCGCGGCCGGCTGCGCGCACTGCGTGACCCGCACTCCGGGCTCGGCACCGGCTGGCCGAGCTGGATGTGGTCGGAGGTTCCCTGGGCGGTGCGCCGGCTGCCCTCGGCGACCCGGGTACGTATCGCCGAGACCGCGCTGGGCCCGGCCGGCGCCTGGTGGCTGCGGGAGCGCTTCGAGCCCGCGGTGCCGGTCCTGCTGAGCCACCGCGTCCGGGCGGCGACCCCTCAGGGCGACGGGGTGCGGCTCCACCTCACCCATACGGATGGCAGTACCGAGACCCTGGACACCCGGCACGTGGTCGCGGCCACCGGATTCACCACCGACCTCGGGCGGCTGCGGCTGCTCGTCCCCCAAGTGCGCACCACACTGCGGACGGTGGGCGGCAGCCGGGCGCCCGAACTGAGCTCCGGCTTCGAATCGTCCTGGCCCGGGCTGTTCTTCGCGGGGCTGCTGAGCGCCCCGTCGTTCGGCCCGTCGATGCGCTTCGTGCACGGCACGGCCTTCACCGCGGCGCGGCTGCTGCGCGGCGTACAGCGCCGGCTCGGCGACCGGCGCGGCGCCACCACCATCCCCCGCCCGGCGAGGGACAGCACACCGGCCGCACAAGGGACGTAGGGCGCAGGCGTCCAGCACGTCAGGGGTCGTCCGGCACCGGCCGGACGGCCCCTGTCCGGCTCACTGGCAGCGGTCGACGGCCTCGATCGTGCGGGCCGCCTCGCCGAGTGCCGCGCGCAGCACGGCCGGGTCGGTGGCGGCGGCGCCCGCGCCCTCCGGGGGCACCAGCCAGCCGGTGCCGGTCACCGGCGGCTCCACCGGTGACCCTTCACCGCACAGCGCACCCAGCGCGAGGCCCCGCCCGGAGGTCTGGGTACACGCGCTGCCCGGCACGTCCCAGCCTGCGGCGGTACCCGCGGGCACCACAAAGCCGAGGGTGTCGCAGGGGCCGTCGTGCAGCACCGGGCCGACGCCGTCCCGCAGCCGGAGGATGTCGACGGCTTCCAGCCCCTGCCGGGCGGGCACCGTCACGAGGTCGCACGACTGCTCCGGTACGGCCGGTGCCCCGTCTGCGACGGCCTGGCCCGCGGACCCGTTGCCACCCCTGCTCACGCCGGTCTCCCACACGGGGAACCCCTCCTCCTGCACGCACCGGACCCTTTACACCGACTTCAACGGTCAGACGTGTCAACAGCTACGGCGGCGTAACGCTGCAAAGGATGGCAGTTCATGGCAGATCGTGCGCGAGATATCCGATTTGTAGCCAAACTGTGCGTATCGGAGCCATCACAGCCGGTACGGTCATCCCGCCGCACCGCCAGGAGGCGGCATCGCCACCTGATGGCACGGAGAGGGCACGGAGAGGGTCCGCCATGGCGTCGCCAGCAGCAAGTTCAGCGTCGTCCCGCACCGTACCCGTCCGCCCGAACCTCGCTTTCCGACAGCTGCGCGGCCGGCTGTCGCCAGGCGAGTTCGCGGCGGCGGTCCGACGGTCCGCCCGTGAGATCGGTGAGCAGGTCTCGTGCGACGCCCGCTATGTGGGCCGCGTCGAGTCCGGGGAGATCCGGTGTCCGAACTACGCCTACGAGCGGGTGTTCCGGCACATGTTCCCGGGGTTGACGCTGCCCGACATGGGCTTCGCGCCGCGCGAGGCGGTACGCGGACGGGGGGCGCGTACGGCGGCGGTCAGCGCCGCGCCCCTGGCAACCGACCCCGACCACCGCGATACCCGTATCCAGATCTGCGAGGAGAGCGACGTGCTGCGTCGCGCGTTCATCACCGGCGGCCCGGCAGCGGCCCTGGGCTTTGCCGCCCTGCATCCCATCGAGGCCGCTGCCGCCGCCCCGCCCGCCCATGTCCCTGGCCCCCGCGTACCGGCCGGCGGCCGTGCCGGTGCCGCCGAGGCCGCCGCCGTCGAGGAGGCGGTCCGTCAGATCAGACTGCTCGACGACCGGCACGGCGCGGAGGGCATCTACCGCCGCGCCACCCAACCGCTGCACGCCGCCTACGAGTTGCTGGACGCGGGCGTACAGCGGCGCTCGGTGGCCGACCGGCTGCACGCCGGGGCGGGTGAACTCGCCATCACCGTCGGCTGGCTGGCGCATGACTCGGGCCGTTTCGGCGACGCCCGCTCGCACTACGCGGAGGCGCTGGCCACCGCCCGGGTCTGCGGCGATGCCGGCCTGGAGGCGCACGCCTTCTGCAATACGGCCTTTCTCGCCCGCGACGCCGGCCGTCCACGCGAGGCGGTGCGCGCCGCGCAGGCCGCGCAGCAGGCCGGCAAGCATCTGGCCTCGCCGAGGTTGCTGTCGCTGCTGGCGCTGCGTGAGGCGGGCGGCTGGGCGGGGCTGGCGGACCGCTCCGGCTGCGAGCAGGCACTGGTCCGGGCGGAGCGGCTGTTCGCGGGCGGGCCGCGGGACGGCGACCCGGAGTGGATGACGTTCTACGGCGAGGCCGAACTGGAAGGCCTGCAGGCGCAGTGCTGGTCGGCCATGGGCGAAGCGGGGCGCGCGGTGGAACACGCGCGCCGGGCGGTAGCGCTGCAGGATCCCCACTTCACCCGCAACATCGCCCTGTTCACCGCGGAGCTCGCGGGCGATCTCGCGGCCAGCGGTGCGCCCGAGGAGGCCGCCGCGGCCGGGGTCCGGGTGCTGACGCTGCTGACGCAGGTCCGTTCGGCCCGTATCCGTACGATGCTCGACGGCACGGCCCGTACGCTGCGGGCGCATCGCGACTGCGGCGCGGTCGCCGACTTCCTGGAGCGGCACGCGGCATCGGCCGCCTCCGAGGACGGGCCACCGGTCCCGGACTCCACCTGCTGACCCAGCTGGGCTGGGCGGTTCCGCGGCGGTTCCGCCTACCTCGGCCGGGTGTTGTGCCCACCGGGCGTCCCCCAGCCGAGATGCCCGGTGGAGCCCCTCCCGCCGACGTACCCAAGGAGCTCCCCCGGCCGAGGCGCCCGGTGGAGCCGCTGCCTACGTACCCGGTGAAGCCCCCGGCCGAGCCGCCGGCGGAACACCCGGGCCGCCCCCGACGGAGCGCCTTCAGCCAAGATGCCCGGTGTCGTTCCAGCGCTCGATCGCCGGCTCGCCGTAGGCCCAGCCGAGCACCGACAGGGAGGTCGGCTCCAGCCGGATCCGGGCGCCGAAGGAGATGTCCAGGCCCAGCCAGCGGGCGCCCAGGGCGCGCAGGATGTGGCCGTGCGCGAAGACCAGCACCTCGCGTTCGGCCGACCGCGCCCAGCCGATGACCTCGTCCGCGCGCGCGGCGACCTCGGCGAGCGTCTCGCCGTCCGGCACTCCGTCGCGCCAGATGAGCCAGTCCGGCCGCCCCGACTTGATCTCGGCCGGCGTCAGACCCTCGTACGCGCCGTAGTCGAACTCCATCAGCGCGTCCCACTGCTGCGCCCGGTCGCCGAAACCGGCCAGCTCACAGGTCTCCTTCGCACGCACCAGAGGGCTGGTGCGCACCTCGACGCCCGGCAGGCCGTCCCAGGGGGCGCGGTGCAGCCGCTCGCCCAGCAGCTTGGCGCCGCGCCGGCCCTCGTCCAGCAGCGGGACGTCCGTACGGCCGGTGTGCCTGCCGGAGAGGGACCACTCGGTCTGCCCGTGTCTGGCCAGGAAAATGCGCGCTGCCATGGTCGTACCTCTCGCCGACTTCTCGGCTGGTCGTTGCTCGGTGCGGGCGGCGTTGACCGCGGGCTTTCCATCATCGCGCATCGGGTCGATTTGTCCCCGGCCGGGAGGCCGTCACGCCGCTGACCGGGGATGTCGCCCTCCCGGCAGGCGAGGGTGCCGTCCGTCCGGGGCCGCCCGCGGCGTGCTGCCGTACGGCGTGGGGGCGCGCCGGGAGCCGCCGCGGCCGGAGGCCGGTCCGTGGGTGGTCGCCCCGCATGTCAGTGCCGGATGCGAGACTTCGGCGGGTGAACGTTTTCCGCGACAGTCGACCCGCGTCGGCCGCCCCCGTGGCGGAGCAGCCAACGGCGACGCCGAGCCTGCGGCATCGGCTCACCGAGCTGCGCGGCCCCGGCGTACGTCCCCGCTCCCTCGACGCCCGCGCGCTCGCCGCGCTGGCCGCCAACCCCGGCTGCCGGCGCCGTGCGCTGCTGGACGGGGCCGGCGTCGACAAGGGCGCGCTGGCCCAGGCGCTGGGCTCGCCCGCGGCGTACGGCCAGTCCCAGTTCGCGATCGTCCGCGGCAATGCCTTCGAGTCCCGGGTGAAGTCCGACGGCGGCACGGAGTTGCTGCGGCTGCTGCACGAGCGGCTGGCGCCCGGCACCCCGCCGCCCGCGCCCGAGGAGATCGCCACCCCGGATCTGTCCGCGGCCGGCCCCGAGGGCCGTACGGCGCGTACGGCGCTGGCGCTGCGCGAGGCGACCGCGGCCGGCGGCTGGGCGCTGCTCGACCATCCGATGCTGGCCGTCGAGGTGGCCGGCTCGCCCGCCTATGTGGAGCCGGATGCGGTGGTGGTGCATCCGGACGGCAGCTGGACGGTCGTCGAGATCAAGTCCTTCCCGATGATCGACGGTTCGGCGGACGCCGCCAAGGTGGGCGCCGCGGCGCGGCAGGCGGCGGTGTACGTCCTGGCCCTGGAGCCGGTGGCCCGGCACGTCGGCGCGCGCACCGGCCGCGCGGTCCAAGTCCGCGACCGGGTGCTGCTGGTGTGCCCGAAGGACTTCTCCAACCTCCCCACGGCCGCCGCCGTCGACGTCCGCAAGCAGCTGGCCACGACCCGGCGGCAGCTGACCCGCCTCACCCGGGTCGAGGAGATCGCCGCCGCCCTCCCCGCGGGGACCACCTTCGACCTCCGGCTCGCGGACGACGGGAAGACGGCGACCCGAGCGCCCGAGGAGCTGGCGGAGGCCGTCGAGGCGGTCGGTGCGGCCTACGCCCCCGAGTGCCTGGCCGCCTGCGAGCTGGCCTTCCACTGCCGTCAGCGGTCCCGTCAGGACGGTGCGGTGGAGGTGCTGGGGCGCGGCGTGCGGGGCGAGTTGGGCGGGCTGCACACCATCGAGGAGGTGCTGGCGGCGGCCGGGAGGGAGTCCCCGGCGGACCCGGACGACCCGGCCGTGGCGGCGCTGCGCCGGGCCGCCGCGCTGCGCGCCGAGGCGCTGGCCGGCGCAGCCGTGCCGGGACCGCGGACGGAGGAGCCGGGATGTCGCTGATCGAGACGCTGGCCCGGATGGAGGCGGTCGCCGCGGGCCGGGCGCGACCCCGGTGCACGGTCCGGCACCGCCATCTGTCCGAACGGCCGCTGGTCCTCGTCCCGCTGACGACCGCGGGTGAGGCCGGTGCCCCGCTGGGCGCGCTGGTCGGCACGGACCGCGAGAAGCCGGTGCTGCTGGCCGTTCCGCAGCCGCGCGACCGCGATCTGCGGTTCGCGTTCCTCGCCGAGCTGGCGGAGACGGTGCTGCCGTATGTGGACGGCTTCGCGGACGCCATCGAGTGGGAGGAGCGCAAGGAGACCGACCCGGAGACCGGCAAGAAGGTCCCGGTGCAGGTCGAACTGTGCGCGGACGCACCCCAGTTGATCGTTCCGAGTGCCGCCGGTATCGAGTTCGTACGGCTGCTGGGCCGCTCGATGCGGTTCCGGCGGACGGCCGAGCAGGAGCCGGAGACCCCGTACCCCGCGCCGCCGCATGTCCCGCTGCTGGGCCGCTGGCTGACCCATTTCGGCGAGCGGGCGCGCGTCCCGGGCGCGAGCCTGCTGCTGCCCATGACGGGTCTGCTGACCCGCCACTGGGCGAGCGGCCAGAGCGTGCTGGAGGACCAGCATCTGGGCGCGCTGCTCGCCTGGATCGACCCGCCGCCGGGGATGTCCGGCCGGGAGGCGGCCGAGCGCGCGGAGTCGGCGCGTGACGCGGACGGGCAGCTGCTGTGCCCGCCGGCCGGCCCGGCCACCGACCCGGCGTTCGACAACCGGCTGCTGGCCCCGGCGATGGCCCGCTACGACGCCGGGCTGCCGGGCGCCGAGGACGCGCTCCGGGCCCTGGTCGAGGGGCAGTTGCGGCCGACCTGGGACGCCGTCTGGCACGGCCTCGACCTGCTGCGGTCGCTCCCCGCGGGTACCCGGGTCCCCGACCGCTGGAAGCGTGACCGCTGGTCGTTCACGGCGCACCGGGACCGGGTGCGCGCCGGGGAGCCCCCGCAGCCCAAGCAGGACGACGCGGTCACCGCCGCACAGAAACTGTCCGCACGGGAGACCGCGCAGGCCCAACTGGACGCCCAGGAAGCCCTGGACGACCCCTTGGTGATGGCGGGGCGCCGGCTGGCCGGCGAGGCGTTCCAGGGCACGGTCACCGCCGTCGAGATGGCCTTCTCCGAGGGCAAGCGGCCGATGCCGCGTCCGCTGGTCACGCTCCGCACGGCCGACCGCCCGCAGCTGTCCGAGGGCGGCAAGCTCTACCGCCCCTTGCCGGAGGGCAGGACCCAGACCGCCGAATACGTGGCGCCCGTGGCCGAGGAGCCGGGTGCGCTGGTGGTGCGGCTGACGGGCGGGATGGGGCGCGGCAAGACACCCGAGCCCGGTTCGGTGCCGGAGCCGGACGAGACGGTGTGCTGGACGCTGTTCGAGCACGCCCCGCGCGGCGGCCCGGAGCTCCCGGACCCCGAGGACACCCCGTGGACCCACGGCGGCCCCCCGCCCGGCCCCGCGGACGCGCCGCACGACACCCCCGACCCCGTGACCACGGAGGACTTCCTGTGACCTGCGCCCGGCACTCGACCGCCCCGGAGAACACCGCCGCATGACGGCCCCTCAGGATCCCCACGCCCCCACGGCCAGGACCTTCGATCCGGCCGCCGCGGCCGCCGCGGCGACCGAAGCGATCCTGCACGACACGCTGCACGGCTCCCGGCGCGGTGTGGTCGTGGACTCCCCGCCCGGTGCCGGCAAGTCCACCCTCGTGGTGCGGGCGGCGCGCGAACTGGCCGCCGCCGGGCGCCCGTTGATGGTCATCGCGCAGACCAACGCCCAGGTCGACGACCTCGTGCTGCGGCTCGCCGAGAAGGACCCGGAGCTGCCCGTCGGCCGGCTGCACAGCAGCGAGCCCGGCGCGTTCGACCCGGCGCTGGCCGAGCTGCCCGCGGTCCGTACGTCCGCGAAGGCCGCCGATCTGGCCGGGATGGACGTCGTCGTCTCGACGGCCGCGAAATGGGCGTACACCAAGGTCGACGAACCCTGGCGGCACGCCATCGTGGACGAGGCCTACCAGATGCGTTCCGATGCGCTGCTGAGCGTCGCCGGGCTCTTCGAGCGGGCGCTGTTCGTCGGCGATCCGGGCCAGCTGGATCCGTTCAGCGTGGTCGGCGCCGAGCAGTGGGCGGGGCTGGCGTACGACCCGTCCGCGAGCGCGGTGTCGACCCTGCTGGCCCACAATCCCGATCTGCCGCAGCACCGGCTGCCGGTCTCCTGGCGGCTGCCCGCCTCGGCGGCGCCGCTCGTCTCCGCCGCGTTCTATCCGTACACCCCGTTCCGCAGCGGCACCGGCCACGGCGACCGCCGGCTGGCGTTCGGGGTGCCGGGTGACGGCTCGGGTGTGGACCGGGTCCTGGACGAGGCCGCGGAGTCCGGCTGGGGCCTGCTGGAACTCCCCGCCCGCCGTACGCCGCGTACGGACCCGGAGGCGGTCCGCGCGGTGGCTCGGGTCGTGCGCCGGCTCCTGGACCGCGGCGGCGCCGCGACCAGCGAGGCCCAGCGGGATGCGGACGGGGGGCCCGCCGTCCCCGCGCCGCTCACGGCGGCCCGGATCGCGGTCGGCACGGCCCATCGCGACCAGGCGGCGGCCATCCGTGCCGCGCTCGCCGAGCTGGGGGTGAGCGGGGTCGCGGTGGACACCGCCAACCGTCTCCAGGGCCGCGAGTTCGATGTCACGGTCGTCCTGCACCCGCTCTCCGGCCGCCCCGACGCCACCGCGTTCCATCTGGAGACCGGCCGGCTGTGTGTGCTCGCCTCCCGCCACCGGCACGCCTGCATCGTGGTCTGCCGGGCGGGCGTCGCCGACCTGCTGGACGAGCACCCCTCGACCGAGCCGGTCCGCCTCGGCGTCACGGTCAAGTTCCCGGACGGCTGGGAGGCCAACCACGCCGTCCTCGCCCACCTGGCCGAACACCGGGTGGTGTGGCGCCCTTAGGGGGAGGAGCCATGGGGCGCCCGGGCTCCGCCCCTGCGACGAGGACTCGGCCCCGGCCGAAAGGGGAGGCGGCGGACGGCACCACACACGGCCCCCTTGCGCGGGGCGGGACAATGGAATGCGGCACACGATCTGGAGGTAGGTACATGTCCGAGCCGCGACCGGCTCCCGACCCGCGTGGTACGGCGCCGGGACCACGGCGGATGAAGCCCGCGCAGCTGCTCTTCGAGCCGCCCGAGGCCGTCGCCGACCCCGAGCACTTCTTCGACCTGGAGTCGATGGAGGACCCGCGCGAGCTGCTCGGCCGCGCCACGGAACTGGCCCTCGCCTTCCGCGCCGCGGCCGACCGCGCCACGGAGTTCCAGGCGCTGGCCGCGGCCCAGCTCGCCGACCCCAGCCGGTTCGACCGGATGCCGCTGGCCGTGCTCGCGGAGCAGGCCGAGTGGACCGAGGACTATGCGCAAAAGATGATCGATTTCGGCCGCAGCCTGATGCGCAGCAGCAGCGCACTGCCGGGCGACATGGACTGAGCGCCCCGATCCCGCCGACCGCCCCAGGAGTCACTTCCGCACTACGCGCCCCACTACGGCTCATGGTCCATGACCATGGGCCGCTGGCATATGCAAGGAGCGCAAGATACCGGCTCCCGCACCGGCCCGTCCCGTTTTCCGGCAATCAGCTCAGCCCGTACGCACCGGGTCGGTAGACCTGTCCTCCATGAGCGACTGGCTGCCTGAGACCCCCCGCACCCTGGCCTTTCCCACCGCGGCGTATGTCACCCTCGCGGGCGCCGACTGGCTCGCCTCCGCCAGCCCCCACCCGGACGAGCTGCACACCCTGTGGGCCACTCGGCCGGCCGTCCCGAGCGTGCTGCCGTGCGGCACCGCTTTCGACGTGATCAACGCCCCGGCGCTCTTCGGGCGGCGCATGGTCGACCGTTTATGGTCCGACGGTCCCGGCTCGGGGCCGGTGGCGGCGCACCGCGGACGGATCCTGCTGTTCGCCGCCCCGGGCACGGCCCAGCGACTGCCATCACTGCTCGTCTGGGAGGAGTGGGCCGCCGCGGTTCCCCCGCTGCTGTGCCACGGCAGCGGCGATGCGGTGACCGTCCCCCCGCTGCACCCCCGCCACGGAGCCGCCAGTGGCGCGGACTCCGCCCCTTTCCTGGCCGCCGAGGACCCGGCCGGCCCGTCCGCCTCCCGCTGGCTGGTGGCGCCGGACGTCCGCAACCCCTGGCTGCCCGGTCCGGACGTGCTGCTGTGGGCCTGTGTGCGCGCCGCCCGCTCCATGGCCGGACCCGAGCGGGAAACCGCAGCTCAGCACCCCGATTCGGCGCTGATCCCGGGCTGAGACAAACCGATTTTTGTCCTCCCCGACCAGGATGCTAATGTTTTCCCCGTCAGCAGGCGCCGCTAGCTCAGTTGGTTAGAGCAGCTGACTCTTAATCAGCGGGTCCGGGGTTCGAGTCCCTGGCGGCGCACAGACAGTCGAAGGCCTCCACTCCGGTGGGGGCCTTCGTCGTATGCCGGCCCCTTCGCGCTCCTTGCCGGTCGTACGCCTCTCCTTGGGCCGCCGCCCGGCGTCAGCCGCGTCCGACCTTGACCGCCCAGTCCCCGTCGGTCGTCCGGCCCGCGACCTGGATGCGCACGCCGTCCTGGGCATCGTCCATGCTCTCCCCCACGCCCAGCGGCGCGTCCGCGAGCGGCGGGTAGACGGAGGCGCCCCAGCAGGCCGAGCTGCCCGGGTGCCCGTCGAGGACCTGCACGGGCCCCGACCCGGAAGGGGTCTGGCTGTGCACGCGGTAGACCAGGACGCCTTCGGTGCACAGGGAGCGGTCGTTGCCCATGGCACCGCGTGCCTCGATGGCCAGTGCGCTGTCGGGCCCCGTACGGACCACCAGGAGCCGCGGCCGGCGCTGGGCCCGGGGCTCCTTGGGGGCGGACAGCGTGCGCAGCGAGTGGAGGGCGGGGTTGGTCAGATCGACGCAGTCAACCTGGTTGTCGGCGATCCAGCCGAGCTTCCACTTGTGCCAGGCGAAGGGGTCGGGCGCCAGCCCGAACTGGCTGCCCATGAGGTCCCAGTCCCCCACGTAGGTGTCCCAGTCGCCCTTGCCGCCCGCCGGCCGGTGATAGAGGTCCGGCAGGTCGAAGACGTGCCCGGTCTCGTGTGCAAGGACATTGCGGTCCGGCGGGCTCTGCTCGAAGACGGTGACGAACCGGCGCAGATCGCGGTCGTCGGCGTGCATCGGCTGCTCCAGGTTGACGACCTTGGTGGCATCCGAGTCGACGCCGGGGGCATCCGGGTCGGCGACGAAATAGACCACGTCGTAGCGGCCGAAGTCCACGGAAGGGTCGGCGGCGGCGACCGCGTCGTGCAGATAGGCGGAGCGCCGGCCGGCGTCCCAGTCGCGCTGTATTCCGTAGGAGACGGACGGGCGCGGCATCCGGACCCAGCCGCGGTGGACGTCCGGACGCAGCCGGAACTTTCCGTACGAGGCGCGGTCGAAGAAGCCGGAGGTGGCGGGGAAGTAGGCGCGGGAGAGCTCCTGCGGGGTGGCGGACGGCCGGGCTTCCGGGAAGGACAGGAAGATCATGACGGCGTTGAGCGGACGGTCCGGGCGTGGATAGTCGCCGTTCCAGCTGTCGACGCCCTCCGAGTGGTGCGCGTCGGTGCGCCCCAGGGCACAGGGGAGGGTGGCCTCGGAGGCGGTGGCGGGCCCGGCGACGATGGACGTCGCGATGAGCGCACTCAGGGAGGTGGCGACGGCCGCGACGCGCCGCAGACGGCGACGATCCACCCCGTCGGGTGTCCGGGCGCGCGGCACATATACCTCCAGGGACGGATGCGGAGACCTCACCTACCCTGTGGCGATTTAATGCTATTCGTCCTGTTTTGCAGACCCGGAAGAGTGATCGGCGCGTCTTCGCCGCCCCGTAACGGAAAGTCACAAACAGCCAATGGGGCATTCGGTACGAACAGAGCCGGGCAGAAATGGCTGAAGTTCCGTCATGCGAGCGGACGATCACGGCTGCGTCGCTGGCTCGGCTGATGCGCCAGCCTCTATGATCGCCACACTTTCCAGCGCGAGATCCACCCTTCATCACGAGACAAGCGCCATGCGGGAGCGAGCAGTGAGCGGACACCCCGACAGTCCGGGCCGCACGCCCGGAGCGACGCTTCCCTCAGTGACGGAGCGTAACGGTAAGACCAAAGAATCTGCCGACGCCCGGCACACCCCCACCGGCCGCTGCGACGACACCGCGGCCTCGCTCGGCGACTACCGCGCCACCTTCTACGCCGCGCGACTGGCGATGGCCGTCCTCAACCGCGACGGCCTGGTCCTCGCCGCCAACCCCGCCTTCGGCGAACTGGTCGGCGCCGACCCGGCCGAGCTGGTCGCCGCCACCGCGGCGGACCTCACCGACCTCGGCGCCGACCCGCGGGTGTGGACCGCCTACCGCGAGGTGCTGTGCGGCCGCAGCGACCGGCTGCACTGCACCCGCCGCCTCAAACACCCCGAAGGGCACTCCATCTGGGTGGAGGTGACCGTCGAGCCGCTCACCCCGGAGCCGCTCAGCGGGGAGGAGCGGATGCTGCTGTCGGTGGCGGACATCAGCGACCGGCACGATCTGCTGGCCCGGCTGCGGCATCTGCAGATGCACGATCCGGTGACCCGGCTGCCCAACCGGGCACTGTTCTTCGAGCGGCTCTCCGCCGCGCTGGAGACCGCCTCCTTCGAACCGTCCGGCACCGGCCGGATCGGGCTGTGCTACCTCGACCTGGACGGCTTCAAGGCCGTCAACGACACCCTCGGGCACCGCATCGGCGACCGGCTGCTGAGCGCGGTCGCGCAGCGGCTGACGCGCTGCGCGGAGAGCGCGGCGGACCGCGGACCGGGCCGCGCAGGGCATCTCGTCGCGCGACTGGGCGGTGATGAATTCGCTCTTTTGGTGGAGGACTCCACCGGCACCGACCAGCTGGCCGAGCTGGCCCAGTGCGTCCTGGACGCGCTGCAGCGCCCGTTCGACCTCGCCGGGCAGCGGCTGTCGGTGTCGGCGAGCATCGGCGTCGTGGAGCGGACCGCCACCGGCACCACCGCGACCGGCCTGATGCAGGCCGCGGACACCACGCTGTACTGGGCGAAGGAGGACGGCAAGGCTCGCTGGACGCTCTTCGACCCGGAGCGCAACGCCCACCGGATGACCCGGCAGGCGCTCTCCAGCACCCTGCGGCCGGCCGTCGACCGCGGGGAATTCACCCTGGAGTACCAGCCGCTGGTCGGACTGGGTGACGGCCGGGCGCAGGGCGTGGAGGCGCTGGTGCGCTGGCGGCATCCGCAGTTCGGGACGCTGTCGCCGAATCGGTTCATCGCCCTGGCGGAGGAGAACGGCGCCATCGTCGAGCTGGGCCGCTGGGTCCTGGAGCGGGCCTGCCACCAGGCACGGGCCTGGCAGCTGGCGCACCCCGGCCAGCCGCTGTTCGTCAGCGTCAATGTGGCCGTACGTCAGGTGTGGGACTCCGACCTGGTCGCGGACGTCGCCGGGATTCTCGCGGAGACCGGGCTGCCGCCGCGGCTGCTGCAGCTGGAGCTGACCGAGTCGGCCGTCATGGGCTCGGCAGGCCGGCCGCTGCAGGCCCTGCAGGCACTCAGCGACATGGGCGTACGGATCGCCATCGACGACTTCGGCACCGGCTACTCCAACCTCGCCTACCTCAGCCGCCTCCCGGTGTCCGTACTGAAGCTGGACGGTTCCTTCGTCCGCGGCTTCCGCTCGCAGGAGCATCCGAACCCGGCGGACGAGATGATCGTGGAGGCGCTGGTGGCGCTGGCGCACCGGCTCGGCCTCACGGTCACCGCCGAGTGCGTGGAGAGCGCCGAGCAGGCCGAACGGCTCCGCCGGATCGGCTGCGACACCGGCCAGGGCTGGCTCTACTCCCGTCCCGTCGCCCCCGACCGGGTCGAGGCGCTGCTGGACGCGGGACGGCACACGGGTACCTGAGGGCGCCGCCCGGTCAGCACACCTACGGCCTCGGCAACCCGTACGCGTCCGCGATCAGCTCGTACGAGCGCAGCCGGGCCGGGCCGCCGTGGGCGTTGGCGGTGATCATCAGCTCGTCGGCGCCGGTGCGCTTGGCGAGGTCGTCCAGGCCCTGGCGGACGGCGTCCGGGGTGCCGTGGATGACGTTGCCGAGCCAGCTGTCGACGAAGCCCCGCTCCAACTCGTCGAAGCGGTAGGCCTCGGCCTCCTCGGGGCTGGGGACCAGGCCGGGGCGGCCGGTGCGCAGCCGGACCATGGAGAGTGCGCCGGTCATCACCTGGCGGCGGGCCTCCCGCTCGTCCTCGGCGGCCAGCGCAGCGACCCCGATCAGGGCGTACGGCTCGGACAAGGCCTCGGAGGGGCGGAAGGACGCGCGGTAGAGGTCCAGCGCGGGAACGGTGTTGGCCGCGGAGAAGTGGTGCGCGAAGGCGAACGGCAGACCGAGGGAGCCGGCGAGCCGGGCGCTGAAGCCGGAGGAGCCCAGCAGCCACAGGGGCGGCCGGTGGGCGGACTGGACGCCGCCGGGCGAGGTGGCCTGGACCGGGCCGGGGACCGCGTGGATCTTGGCGTAGGGGTGGCCGTCGGGGAAGGAGTCGTCGAGAAAGCGGGTCAACTCGGCCAGTTGCTGGGGGAATTCGTCCGCACCCTCGTGCAGCCGCTCGGTGCGGCGCAGCGCGGCGGCGGTGGCGCCGTCCGTGCCCGGCGCGCGGCCCAGGCCCAGATCGATACGGCCGGGGGCCATCGCCTCCAGGGTGCCGAACTGCTCGGCGATCACCAGCGGGGCGTGGTTGGGGAGCATGACGCCGCCGGAACCGAGGCGGATGCGCTCGGTGTGGGCGGCGAGGTGGGCGAGCAGCACCGCGGGCGAGGAGGAGGCGACGCCCGGCATGGAGTGGTGCTCGGCGACCCAGTAGCGATGGAAGCCACGGCGTTCGGCCGTACGGGCGATGTCGACGGCCGTGCGGACCGCACCGGAAGCGGTGTGGCCGGCGCCGACGGTCACCAGGTCGAGCACCGACAGGGGGACCGGGGCGCTGCCCAGGGCCGCGCCCCGTATCCCTTCGCCGCTCTCGCGGATCGTTTCGTCGCTGCCCCGGGTGGTGTCGTTCTCGCCGCTCACGGTGCGGGTCCTCCTCGCGTCGGTGGTCTGCGGGGAGGACAACCGGAGTGGTTCTCCACTTATTCCCGGGTCAGTTCCCCGACCGGCACCGGTGGGCCCGGTCGTGCGCCGTCCGCGAGACACGCCCTAGGCGTGCGCCGTCCGCGAGAAGAGGGTGCCGAGTACCGGGCAGGCAATCGTGCGGTCGAGCAGCCGCAGCCCTTCCCATGCCGTCACCTGATTGGCGGTGAGCACCGGCTTGCGCAGCTCCGCTTCGAGGGCCGGCAGATGTTCGGCGGTGTGCAGTGCGGTGTCGGGCAGCAGCACCACCTCGGCGTCGGGATGGTCGCCGGCCCGGGCGAGCGCCAGCACCTCCTCGCGGCCCCAGGTGCCGACCTCGGCGGCGGTGATGATGCCGCTCCCGCGGGTCGAGACGACCTCCGTACCGGCGGACTTCAAGAAGGCGTGGAAGCGCTCGGCCACCTCGTCGGGGTAGGTGGCGGCGATCGCCACCCGCTGGGCGCCGAGTGCCTGCACGGCATGCGCGAAGGCGAAGGACGTACTGGAGGCGGGCAGGCCGGCCGTGACGGACAGCTCCCGGACCTGTTCGTGGGCGCCCTCCCAGCCGAACACGAAGCTGGCGCTCGTGCAGGCCCAGACGACCGCCTCGGCGCCGCGCGCCTTGAGATCGTCGACGCCGGCCGCCAGCCGCGCGGCGGAGCCCATCTCCAGCAGCGCGTCGACCCGGTGGGCGTCCTCGCCGATGTCGGTGTGCACGAGCGGCAGGCGGACCGCGCCGCCCAGGAGTGTTTCGAGCCGGGGGTAGTCGTCCTCCGCGGAGTAGCCGGGGTAGAGGAAGCCGACCGATGCCATGCAGGTCTCCCTTGCGTGTACGACTGCGGGTGCAGGGGTGTTCGTGGGTGCGGGTGCGTTCACGGGTGGTGCGGTGCGGAAGGGGCGCTGCCGGCGCGTGGGGTGACGCCGGCAGCATCCGGGGCGGGGGCCGGGGAGAACCGGCCTCACACCGGGGGCAGACCTCCGGTGTCCTCGGGCGGATAGGGCGGGGGTTCCAGGCCGTCGAGGGCCTCCCCGTCCAAGGGCGCGGGGGATGCGGCGAAGGCGGCCTCGGGGGTCGCCTCCGGCAGCCCTGCTCCCGGTTCTTCCGGTTCCGATCCGGTCATCGCGGCCGGGCCGCGGCGCGCCACCGGGTCGAGCAGCGCCTGGTACGGGCCCACCGCCTGGACACCGATGGCGCGCAGTGCGGCCCACATCGTGACCTGGTTGGCGGACAGCACCGGCATCCGCAGCTCGGCCTCCAACTGCGGGATGACGTCGTAGGTCGGCAGATTCGTGCAGCTGATGAAGAGGGCATCGGCGGAGCCGACCACGGCCGCGCGGGCCATGTCGACGACGTCGCGGTAGGGCACCTTCCAGATGTGCCGGGTCAGCCCGAGGTAGGCGCGACCGGTGACCGTGATGCCTGCTTCACCCAGGTAGTCCTCCAGGGAGTCGGTGACCGATTTCGTGTAGGGCGTGACCACGGCGATGCGCCGTGCGCCGATCTCGCGCAGCGCTTCGATCAGTGCGCCCGATGTCGTGAGGGAGGGAACCTCCCCCGCCTGGGCCATGGCGGCGCACATGGCCCGTTCGCCAGCCACCCCGGCGACAAAGCTGCCGGACGTGCAGGCATAGGAGATGACCTGCGGTGATACCGCACACAGCGCCTGGACGGCGGCATGCAGCGTTTCGTGCTCGCTGACCAGACGGGCCAGATCGAGGCTGACCTCGACGGGCACAAAAGGGGTGCGGGTGAGGTGGAGGGACACGTCGTCGGGGACCCACCGCCACAGCTCCCTGTCGAGAGCGAAGTCGAAGGGAGCGACGACACCCACGCCGAGCTGCGGCTGTGGGCCACCCAGAAAAGAGACGTCCATGAAGGCCCCTAGAAGAAACGAAGGGCTGAAATGGCCAGGCCAGTGGCCGGGGATGAGGTGCAGCCGGATCAAGCCGGGACGTCGGGACAGTGCCGTTGTTGACACGGTAGATACGACTTCTTAGCGTGGTCAATCCTCGCATCTCAGGCATCTGCCGGCGCCCCTTTCCATGGAAAGGGACTCATGTTTCAGAACGGTTTCTGGCTATGTCCAAAAGCACCGTCCTCGTCCTCGGTTCCGACCCGCCGCCGAAGCTCGACCGGCTCACCGGCCGGGCACGGGTGATCTTCACCGATGAGGACTCGCTCGCTGACCGACTCCCCACCGCCGATGTGCTGTTGGCCTGGGATTTCACCTCCGATGCGATCCGCAGAGCCTGGCCGGAGAAGGGCCCCAGGCCTCGCTGGGTGCACACCGCGAGCGCGGGTGTGGATCAGCTGCTGTGCCCGGCGCTGATCGCCGACGACACCTTGGTGACCAACGCCCGGGGCGTCTTCGAGCAACCGATCGCAGAGTATGTGGCCGGGCTGGTGATCGCCATGGCCAAGGACTTCTACGGAAGTTGGGAGCTGCAGCGGCAGCGGCGCTGGCAGCACCGCGAGACCCTGCGGCTGGCCGGCAGCCGGGCCGTCGTGGTGGGCTCCGGACCGATCGGCCGGGCCATCGGCACCACCCTCCTGGCACTGGGTGTCAAGGTCGATCTGGTCGGCCGCCGGGAGCGCTCGGGCGACCCGCAATTCGGCCTCGTGCACGCGAGTGACGCGCTGAACGGCCTGTTGGCCCAGGCGGATTGGGTGGTCTGCGCGGCGCCCCTGACCGACGCCACCCGCGGCCTGTTCGACAAGGCCGCGTTCTCCCGGATGCCGCCGCGGGCCCGGTTCATCAACGTCGGGCGCGGGCAGCTGGTCGTCGAGGACGCGCTGATCGCGGCGCTGCGCGAGTGGCGGATCGCGGCGGCGGCACTGGACGTCTTCGAGCAGGAGCCGGTCGCCGCGGACAGCCCGCTGTGGGACGTCCCGCATCTGATCGTCTCGCCCCACATGAGCGGCGACACCCTGGGCTGGCGGGACGCCCTCGCCGAGCAGTTCCAGGACAACTTCGACC
Organism: Streptomyces sp. NPDC048434; assembly: GCF_043200375.1. NCBI lineage: Bacteria > Bacillati > Actinomycetota > Actinomycetes > Kitasatosporales > Streptomycetaceae > Streptomyces > Streptomyces sp. NPDC048434. The sequence goes on from NZ_JBICXQ010000010.1 coordinate 224,061, forward strand.
AGTGGTCGGCCGGCAAGCCGCTGCACAACCTCGTCGACAAGCGGCTCGGGTACGTACCGGTGCAGTGACGGCGCCGGCTGCCGTCCACGGCAGCGGCAACCCCGCCGCCGTCCCGCCCGGGGCGGCCAACGCTCGGAGGACGCATGACCACCGAACCGACCCACCTCGCCGACCTCACCGCCACCCGGCTCACGGCCGGGTACGCGGCCGGCGAATTCTCCCCCGTCGAGGCGACCCGGGCCGTGCTGGAACGCGCCGAAGCCGCACAGGCCGCGACGAACTGCTTCACCCGGATCGACGCGGACGAGGCGCTGTCGGGTGCCAAGGAGTCGGCGGAGCGCTGGCGGGCCGGGGAACCGGCCGGGCCGGTGGACGGGGTGCCCGTCACCGTCAAGGATCTGATCCTCACCCGGGGCGTCCCGACGCTGCGCGGTTCGCGGACGGTGCGGGCCGAGGGCCCGTGGGAGGAGGACGCACCGTCGGTCGCCCGGCTGCGGGAGTCGGGGGCGGTGTTCGTCGGCAAGACCACCACGCCGGAATTCGGCTGGAAGGGCGTCACCGACAGTCCACGGCACGGGGTGACGGGCAATCCGTACGACCCGGGGCGCACCGCGGGCGGCTCCAGCGGTGGCAGTGCGGCGGCGGTGGCGCTGGGCGCCGGGCCGCTGAGCCTGGGCACGGACGGCGGCGGCTCGGTCCGTATCCCGGCGTCGTTCTGCGGGATCTTCGCCCTCAAGGCGACCTACGGGCGGGTGCCGCTGTATCCGGCGAGCCCGTTCGGGACGCTGGCGCATGTCGGGCCGATGACCCGGGACGCGGCGGACGCGGCGTTGATGATGGAGGTGATCGGCGGCGCGGACTGGCGGGACTGGTCCCAGCTCGGTCCGGCCGCCGGCTCGTTCCGGGAGGCGCTGGCGGGTCCGGTCTCCGGGCTGCGGGTGGCCTACAGCCCGTCACTCGGCTGGGATGTGCCGGTGGCCCCGGAGATCGCCGCCGCGGTCCGGAGGGCCGTCGACACGCTCGCCGGGCTCGGCGCGTCCGTCGAGGAGATCGACCCGGGCATCGCGGACCCGGTGGAGGCCTTCCACACGCTGTGGTTCAGCGGGGCGGCCCGGGTGGTGCAGCATCTGGACGACGCGGAGCGGGCGCTGCTCGACCCGGGGCTCCAGGAGGTCTGCGAGCAGGGCGCCCGGTACAGCGCGCTGGACTATCTGACCGCGGTCGATACGCGAATGGCGCTCGGTCAGGCCATGGGCCGCTTCCACAGCGCCTATGACCTGTTGGTGACCCCGACCGAGCCGATCACCGCGTTCGAGGCGGGCGTCGAGGTCCCGTCCGGGTCCGGCCACACCCGCTGGACGGGCTGGACGCCGTTCACCTACCCGTTCAACCTCACCCAGCAGCCGGCCGCGACGCTGCCCTGCGGGGTGGACGGTGACGGGATGCCGATCGGCGTACAGCTGGTCGGTGCGCGGCACGCGGACGCGCTGGTACTGCGCGCCGCGCACGCCCTCTACGAGGCGGGGACCGCGGAGATCCCCGCGCCTGCGGCCGCCAAGGGGTGACCGCGTCGGCCCGTCGCCGGCCCGTGGGGCGGGCGACGGGCCGGCGCGGACGGCCCAGGGCGTGCCCTAGGCCCGCCGGAAGTTGAGGGTCTCCCCCAGGGCTCCGGCCCGCCACAGGTCCTGACAGGCCTCGGCCATCCGGTCCAGGCCGTCGACGACACTGCCCCACACGATGCCCGGCACCCAGCCCGCGTCACCGTTGATCAGTAGATTGTTGCGCTCGTAGAACAGCGCGAGATCCACGACGGTGGTGCGGCCCTGGTGCTGGGCCTGGGTCTCGTAACCGTAGGACTTCGTCCCCAGTTGGGTGTCGGTGAAGGTGAAGTAACACAGATCGCCGGGGATCGGGGTGATCGTCGGATTCTCCAGCGGCGGCTCCTCGGGAGCGAACGGCGCAAGCAGGGCGTAGATCTCGTTGCGGGCGTATTTGGCGTGATAGACGTCGCCGCCTAGCGGGAGCGCGTCCCATACGGCGTTGCAGGTGATCGGCGCGCGGTCGTCGAGCAACTTGGCCGTGCAGCTCACGCCGCGCTTGTCCAGGGAGACTTCGATGAAGCGATCGGTCATGCCCCGATCGTAGGTGGGCAATACCGGCGTACGGAACAAGTCCGAGGCGGTTGCATCAAGGGCCGGAAACGATCGGCATATGTGCCAGGCGTTCGGGTAGTCGCGCGCCCATGGCTCCACCACAGGAGAACACCAAAATGATCAAGAGAAAATTGGCAAGCGGCATTCGCCGCCGCTCGCTGCTCGCGGGGGTAGCGGCGCTCGGCGCAGCGGGTGCGGTGGGCACGGCCACGGGCTGCTCCCAGGTCGATGTCTCCGGCGCGACAGGCGGCGGGCATCTCCTCGACGACCTGCGGAAAAAGGGCACCGTCCGCATGGGAATCGCCAGCGAACCGCCCTACGCCTCCATCAACAGCAAGGGCGAGCTGACCGGCGAGGCCCCCGCCGTCGCCAAGACGATCTTCCGGCGGCTGGGCATCAAGAACTTCGAGCCGGTACCGGTCGAATTCGGTGCACTGGTGCCGGGACTGCATTCCTTCCAGTACGACGTGATCGTCGCGGGCATGTTCATCAACAAGGCCCGCTGTGCGGCCGTCCTCTTCTCCGACCCGGATTACGAGAACAAGGACGCCTTTCTCGTACTCAAGGGAAACCCGAAGAAAATCCACTCCTATGCGGACGTCGCCAAGGGCCACTACCGGATGGGCTCCGGCATCGGCTATGCCGAGATCGACTACGCGGTCGGCAACGGCGTCAAGAAGGACACGATCCAGACCTACGGTGACCAGATCGCCGGCATGGAGGCCCTGGAAGCGGGCCGTATCGACGCCTTCGCCGGTACGGCGCTGACCATGATCGAGGCGCTGAAGACCGGTAAGCACCCCAAGGTGGAGATGACCGAGCCGTTCACGCCGGAGGTCGACGGGAAACCCCAGCGCGACGGCGGCGGCTACGGCTTCCGGATCGGCGAGACCAAGCTGCGGGACGCCTTCAACCACGAGCTGCAGAAGATGAAGAAGAGCGGCGAACTCCTGCGTATCGCCAAGCCGTACGGCTTCACCGAGGAGTTCATGACCGACCTCACGGCGAAGGAGCTCTGTAAAAAGTGACCGGCGCTCTGTGGGAACTCTTCTTCAAAGGGCTGTGGATCACCGTCCAGTTGATGATCTACAGCGCCGCCCTGGCCGCCACCGTCGCCTTCGGTATCGGCCTGGCGCGCACCTCACGGTTCTGGATCATCCGCTTCCTGTCCGGTGTCTATGTGGAGTTCTTCCGCGGCACCTCGGCCCTGGTGCTGATGTTCTGGCTGTTCTTCGCGCTGCCGCTGCTGGGCTGGCAGCTGGTCGGTATCTGGGCGGGCACCCTGGCGCTGGGCCTGTCGTACGGCGCGTACGGCTCCGAGATCGTCCGTGGCGCCGTCCAGGCGGTGGCACCCGCCCAGCGTGAGGCGGCCATCGCGCTGAGCTTCACGCCCTGGCAGCGGCTGCGGAAGGTGATACTCCCGCAAGCCGTGCCCGAGATGATGCCGCCCTTCAACAACCTGCTGATCGAGCTGCTCAAGGGCACCGCGCTGGCGTCGCTGCTGTCCATCGGCGAACTCACCTTCCAGGCCAAGCTGGCCAGGCTGTCGACGGGCGAGAGCGCCCAGATCTACGGAATCATCCTCGTCCTGTACTTCGCGGTCGCGTTCGTGATGACCCGGATCATGCGGGTGCTGGAGCGCCGCGCCAAGGCCTCGATCGGCCGGGCGGTCCCCAAGGGTGAGGGCTGGTTCTCCCGCAAACTGCCCGTCGAGAAGCAGGGCCCCGAGGCGCTGGCCACCGGAGGAAAGCCGTGAACAACTGGTCATGGAGCTACGTCGGCGAGATCATGCCCGACATCCTCAAAGGCCTGTGGATCACCGTCCAGGCAACGATCTACGGCTCGCTGGTGTCCTTCGCGCTCGGGCTGGTGTGGGCGCTGGCCCTGCGCTCGCGCAGCCGCTGGGTGACCTGGCCGGTCAGCATCTTCGTCGAGTTCATCCGCAACACCCCGCTGCTGGTGCAGCTGTTCTTCCTGTTCTTCGTCCTGCCGGGCTGGGGGCTGGCCTTCTCGCCGCTGACCACGGGCGTGATCGGCCTGGGCCTGCACTACTCGACGTACACCTCCGAGGTCTACCGCGCCGGTATCGAGGGTGTGCCGCCCGGCCAGTGGGAGGCCGCGACGGCGCTGAACCTGCCGCGCCGGCGCACCTGGACCGCGGTGATCCTGCCGCAGGCGTTCCGCCGGGTGGTGCCCGCGCTGGGCAACTACGTCATCGCGATGTTCAAGGACACGCCGCTGCTGGCCGGTATCACCGTCGCCGACATGCTCTTCCAGGCGAACAGCATCAGCGCCACCACCTTCGACTACCTGGAGCCGATCACCATCGTCGGCATCCTCTTCGTGGTCATCTCCTACCCCACTTCTCTCCTCCTGCGAGCCCTGGAGCGTCGTCTTGTCCGCTGACAGCACCCCCTCAAAAGAAACGGCCAACCCGGCGGTGGACGGCACCGAGCTGATCCGCTTCGACAAGGTCACCAAGCGGTTCGGGACCAACACCGTTCTGGACTCCCTGGACTTCACCGTCTCGTCGGGCAAACACGTCACCCTCATCGGCCCGTCCGGGTCCGGCAAGACCACGATTCTGCGGCTGCTGATGACGCTGCTGAAGCCGGACGAGGGCACCATCAAGGTCGGCGGCGAGTATCTGACGCACGAGGAGAAGGGCGGCAAGCTCGTCGCGGCCGGGGAGAAGCACGTCCGGGAGGTCCGCAAGAACATCGGCATGGTGTTCCAGCAGTTCAATCTCTTCCCGAACATGAAGGTGCTGCGGAACATCACCGAGGCGCCGGTGCACGTCCTCGGGCTGGACAAGGACGCCGCCGAGGAGCGCGCCCGCGAACTCCTCGACCTGGTGGGCCTGACCGAGCATCTCGACAAGTACCCCACCCAGCTCTCCGGCGGCCAGCAGCAGCGGGTCGCCATCGCCCGGGCGCTGGCGATGCGCCCGCAGGTGCTGCTGCTGGACGAGGTGACCTCCGCGCTCGACCCGGAGCTGGTGGCCGGGGTGCTGGACGTCCTGCGGGACATCGCGCACACCACGGACATCACCATGCTCTGCGTCACCCATGAGATGAACTTCGCCCGGGACATCTCCGACGACGTCCTGATGTTCGACGCGGGCCGGGTCATCGAATCCGGTTCTCCGGAAAAGATCTTCACGGAGCCGGAGCACGAGCGCACCCGGGAATTCCTGAGCGCCGTGCTGTGAACCGCGGCCGCTAGACGCCGAGTCCGGGTGGTGCGTCCCCTCCGGGGGATGCACCACCCTTTCTCATTTCCGCACACCGGCACCATCGCGGCCAAATTCCGGAATATCGCCCCGCGCCCCTGGGCGGGGTGCGGGGAATCTCGCACGCGGCCGGCCCGTCGCCGCATGCTCAACAGTTCCTCAAGTCGATGACCCATGGCTGAAATCAGGTCTACGGTCTACCGTCTGTGTACGGTCTGCGGACGCGCCTGACACCACCTCATGACCAGGGTGATGGCGCGGAGTCGGGCCGTACCGGGCGTCTTGACCGGGTGCCCACCGCAGGTGTCGTACCTCAGGTTTCACGCCACAGAATTCTGTCCGCGAGCACAACAACGGGGTCCCTTTTCCATGGGAAGGACAGTGGAGACGTGAACGTCTCATTTTTCGCCACGGAGTCAGCGCATTCCGGAAAACAGTCAGAAAGGCGCGCCCGGCACGGCGCGTTTTCCCTCCTGGTAAACCCCTGAGGAGCTGATGCGCGTGCATACTCAGGAATCGCCGCTTCGGCACCAGGACGCCTACGCCGTCGTCGTCGCGGACACCGTCGACGACATCGAGCAGCTCAACGAACTGCTGCACAGCAATCTCCCGGTCCTGCTCGTCCGCGATCTCGACCAGGCCAGACGCCTGATGGACGGCGAGCCGTCCGGCGCGTCCGCCGCGGACACCCCGCGGCCGGACCCGCTGCGGGTGGGCCGGCTGGAGATCCGGCCGCAGGAGCAGCGGGCGCTGTGGTGCGGCGCGCCGCTGGAGCTGACCGCACAGGAGATCGGCCTGCTGCGCTGCCTCGCCCGGCACGGCGGCAGCGTGGCCTCCTTCCAGGAACTCGTCCAGGACGTCTGGGGAGCGTCCTGCGGAGTGGACACCACGGTGATTCACAGCGCCGTACGACGGCTGCGCCGGAAGCTGGAAAGGGCCGGTGTCGACGTCGGGATCGAGTCCGTCCGCGGTTACGGTCTGCGGATCGCCCATGAGGGTCGGCAACCGTCAGCGAACTGACATCAACCTGACATTGGCCGCCCCGCCGGATTCCTCAAGACTATGAGGCGATTCACCGGCGGGGACGCCTTTTCCGGACTCCTGACATACCCGCGGCCGGACGGCGTCTTTCGCTTCATGAAGACATTCGAACGGGAGGCAGCATGCGCGTACACAAGGCATCCCGCGCACTTTTGGTGGGTGCGGCGGCCGTGAGCATTCTCGGTACGACGGGAATGGCTTCCCCCGCTACGGCGGCCGCCGATCACGGCCCCGCCGTGCTGAAGAAGACCTGCAAGGTCTCCGCCTATACCGACCGCGTCGACCGGAAGACCGACAAGTTCGGCAACGGCGCGATCGAGTGCAACTACAAGCCCGCCTACACGAAGCTCGTCGTCACCCTCTACAAGGGCAAGAAGAAGGTGGCGAAGGCCAAGTGCGGTAACCACAAGAAGTCTTGTTTCGTCGCCACCAGGGCCGTCAAGGACGATATGCCCATCCAGAAGTGGCGCACCAAGGTCACCGGCGCCTGGGGCTCCGGAAAGCACAAGAGCGTGTGGAGCAAGGCGCTTCACGGCTGAGCCGGGCCGCGTCCCGCACGCTCACCGGCCTCGGTCCGCTGAGGCCTCATCACGCCCACGACCAGCAAAGGCAGATGCGTATGCGCTCCATGATCGCGCGTGGCGCGGTGGCCGCTCTCGCCGCCACCACCCTGGCCGGATCCTTCGCGGGTTCCGCCTCTGCGCAGCAGACCGTGCACACCAAGAAAACCGTGCACAGCCAGAAGGCAAGGGCCACCAAGAAGTCCCCCAAGCTCGACGGCGGCTGCAACTTCATCAACAACGGCCGCAAGACGGCGGGCGTGGCCTGCTTCAAGAAGAAGGGCGACCGGGTCTGGCTCCGTGACAAGGCCCGCGACGGTATGCGCATCGAGGTGCGCGGTTCGGTCAACAGCAAGGGCCAGCCCGGATTCCGCTGCTACGGCAACTACAAAGGCGGCTGGAAGGTCTGCAACTTCGACCGCAAGATGGCCGAGGGCCATGTCTTCCTCTGGTACGTCACCAAGTGGAAGGGCAGCAAACTGAAGGGCACCAGCGGCGAGAAGATGATGCAGACGTAACGGACGTCGCCTCGCGGAACCGGCCACCGATGTGGCCGGTTCCGTACCCTCCCCGGGCCCTCCCCCGCGCCGCACCGGGGCATCCCGGTGCGGCGCGGCGCAAAGTGCCAGGCCATCCGGAGCCTCATGACCTTGGCATATGCCAAAGTCTCAAGCCCCAGTACAGAAACGCCGGGCACGACTCTTTTCAGTCAAGACCCCCTCCATCGAGGGCCGTTGACCGCTATCGTGAGAGCACGCCGTTATCCGGGATCGGCCGCGCAGGCGCCGGCCGGGACCACCAACGACGGTCCTGACGCAAGCGGTAACAACCTGCTAGGGGGACACCGTGGCGCTGAAGCCCGAGCCGACCGCGCCGTTCCATTCGGTGCAGTACGCCCTTCGCGTGCTCGAAACGATCTCCAGGCACGCCGATGGCGTGACCGATGCGCAGATCGCCCGCGAAGCGGGCCTGTCCCCGGGCCAGCTCGCCCACATGCTGTCGATGCTCCGGCGCGAGGGCTATGTCGAGCAGGTCACCGACGGGGCGTATGTCGTCGGCGAATCGCTCCTGCTCCTGGGAGCGGGCGGCGACCGCGACCAGGCCCTGCGCGAAAAGCTGCAGCTCACCCTCGACCACCTGCGCGACTCGGTCGGCGCGGCGGTCTACATCAGCCGGTACATCGACGGCGAGGTGAAGATCCTGCACTACGCGGACGGACCGCTGGCCCCCAAGGTCAACGAGTGGGCGGAGTTCCACCGCACGGCGCATGCCAGCGCGGTCGGCAAATGCCTGCTGGCGCAGCTCGACCACGACGGCCGCAAGGACCACCTCTCACGCCACAAGACCGCCCGGCTCACCTCCCGGACGATCACCAACGAGAAGGTCCTGTTCCACAAGCTCGACAGCCAGCCGGCCACGGTGCCCGTCCTCGACCTGCAGGAGTACGCCGTCGGCACGGTCTGCGCGGCCGTACCGATCACCGCCGGCGCGACGGTCGGCTGCCTCGCCCTCTCCATGCCGCTGGAGCACGCCCACCGTCTGCGCCAGGCCGCCGACGCCCTCAACCGTCAGGCCGCTCCGGTACTGCTGTCGCTGGCCATCTGAGCCGGGGGCGAGCCGGGCCGGCACGGAACGGACCGGTCGGCGGCGCCGTTCGCCCTCCCCGGCTGCCGTGGTCATCAGCACCCGTCTCGGCCAGGTAGTATTTCTTTCGTCAGCGCGCGCCGCTAGCTCAGTTGGTTAGAGCAGCTGACTCTTAATCAGCGGGTCCGGGGTTCGAGTCCCTGGCGGCGCACGTATCGAGTGGGCGTTTCCGGTTCTCCGGGAACGCCCATTTTGTTTGTCGTGACGGGGTGGGCCGGATCAGCGGCCGGAGGCGGGGCATCCCGTCCGGGGCGGGGCGTCCCGTCCGGGGCGGGGCGTCCGTTCCGGGGAGCGGCGAATCCGGTCCGGGGCAGGGCATCCGCTCCCCGGCCACCGGGGTCAGCGGTCCAGCAGCGGGCCCCGGCCGTGCTCGCGATACAGCGCCAGCAGTGCAGCCCGGTCCCCGGCGCTGAACGGGCGGTACGCGCTTCCGGCCGGGACGGCAGTGGCGGCGGACCCGGCCGGGTCCGCCGAGGTGACCGGGGACCACCAGACCGGCTCCGGGCAGCGGAAACCGGCCCGCCGCAGGGCGGCCCGATGCACCTTGTGGGTGGCCGTCACCGGCAGCGCGTCCACGGTCCGTACGAACCGGGGCGCCATCTTCGTCCCGAGATCGGGCTGGGCGGCGAGAAAGGCCACGAAGTCGTCCGGATCGAACGCGGCGCCGTCCCGCAGGGCCAGGGCCGCCATGACCTGGTCCCCGGCGACGGGGTCGGGCACCGCGTACACGGCCACGCCGGCGGCCGGGGCGTAGCGGGCGAGGATGTTCTCGATCACCGCGACGGCCAGATTCTCGCTGTCGACCCGCAGCCGGTCATCCGTGCGCCCGGCGAAGTGGAAGAACCCCTCGGTGTCCCGGTAGAAGAGATCACCGGTCCAGTACCAGCCCGCGCCGACCTGCCCCTCGCCCCGGCCGCGGGTGCGGGCGGCGGTCGCCTCGGGGTTGCGCCAGTAGCCCTCGAAGGAGCTGCGGCCGCGGTTGACCAGCTCCCCTATCGCCCGGTCCCCGTTCAGCAGCCGGCCGGCCGGGCCGAGGCGGGCGCGCGGCAGCTCGGCGCCGGTCTCCGGGTCGACGACGGCGAGATCGTCTCCGGGGGCGGGCCGGCCGATGGCGCCGGGCGGGGTGTCCGGTGTGCGCTGGATCGCGGCGCCGCCCTCGGAGGAGCCGTACCCCTCCGTCAGGCGGACGCCGAACCGTTCGGCGAAGCGGGCGGCATCGACGGTGCCGGCCTCGGTGCCGAACCCGCAGCGCAGCCGGTGGTCCCGGTCGTCGGGGGCGGGCGGGGTGGCGAGCACATACTGCACGGCCCGGCCGACGTAGGTGAAGTAGGTGGCCCCGTAGTGGCGTACATCGGGGAGGAAGGCGGAGGCCGAGAAGCGGCGGCGCAGCGCCACGGCGGCGCCGCCGGCCAGTGCCGGGGCCCAGCCGGCGATCACCGCGTTGCCGTGGAACATCGGCATACAGAGGTAGTGGACGTCGTCCCGGCGCACCCCGAGATACCCGGCCAGCGAGCGTCCGGCGGCGGCCAGCCGGCCCTGGGTGCACAGGGCGGCCTTGGGCGCGCCGGTGGAGCCGGAGGTGAAGTAGAGCAGCATCCGGGAGTCGGGCGTCGGGGTACGGGTGCGGCCGCCGGTCATGATCTCGCCGGGCGCGGTGCCCTCGTACGGCGCGAGCAGCTCCCGGTAAGCCGGGTCGTCCACGACGAGGATCCGCTCGGGCGGGACGGGGAGGTCCAGGCCGACGAGCAGCGGCAGCAGGGCGCGTTCGGTGATCAGCAGCGCGCAGTCGGTATGGCTGATGTCGCGGGCGAGCTCCGGCCCGCGGCGCGTGGGGTTGATCCCGGCGACGGCGGCCCCGGCGAGCGCCGCGGCACTCAGCCAGAGCGGGTACTCGGGCACATTGCCGAGCAACACCCCGAGGTGTGCCGGTGCACCACGCGGCAGCAGCTCCCCCAGCAGCGCCGCCCGCGCGGCGGCACCGCCCGCCAGCTCGTGATGGGTGAGCCGGAGATCCCCGTACTTCGCGCCCACCCGGTGATCACCCCACTGCGCCTGTACGAGCTCCGCGACGGTCGCGGCGCCGGAACTGCCCATCCCGCTGGTGCCGTTGGTTGCCATGGCGCCGCAGGGTAGATGACGTAGCGTCAGATGTGGAGCGGGGGCGGGCGGACGTCGGGCGGGGGAAGGGGACTGCCGGCCCTCGGCCAGGCCGGACCCGCCGCCGACGGCGCACGACCGGACCGGGCCTCCCCGGGGAAGCGGGGAGGCCCGGCTGGGGGTGGCGTGCTGCGGTCCGGCGCGCGGGGTGGCCTCAGGAGAGGTCGACGTCCGAGCAGGCGTAGAAGGCGTTGCCCGTGTCGGCGATGTTCCAGACGCCGAGGATGATGTGGCGGCCGGACTTCTGGGTGGGGACGGTGCCCTGGTGCTGGACGGTCTCGCCCGGCTGTGCGCCGCCCATCGGGACCGTCATGAACGGTTCGGGTTCCAGGTCGGCGCGGGTGAGCGGCTTGCCGGGGTCGTAGCCGTCCTTGGTGATGAAGTACTCGAAGTCCGTGGTGGAGTGCCGCGCCGTCAGCCGCCAGGTGAAGGTGTAGCCCTGCCCGGGCGAGAGCTTGGTGCCGGGCCAGTTGCCGCCGCGCGGATCGTCCAGCTCGGCGAAGTTCTCATGCCCGCCGGAACAGATCTTGCCGTCCGCCGGGCCGGCGGCCGGGAAGCCCTTGGGAGCCTCTACGCTCTGCGGTTCGTACTGGATCGCGCCGCAATCCTTGACGGTGCCGTTGGCGCAGAGCGCCTGCCGACTGGGCGGCGCGTCGCTGTAGCCGTGGCTGGAGGCGCTGCCCGTAGCGAGAAGGGAAACACCGACGACGCCGAGGCCGATCACGGCAGCACTGATCTTTTTGCGCATGCTTCGCTCCTGAAGAACGTGGGGGGAGTTCCATGAGCCGGGAGAAATGCAGTGCACTGCGACGCCGAACTGCGACGCCGAACCGCGGTCTAGACCAAACCGCAGACTAAGGGCGCGGCATTGCCATGTCCAGACCAATGACCGGTTCTGTGCCGGACCCGCGTCGGCCGCCTGTCGGGAGCGGCGAGGCGGGCGCGACGGACCGGGCCGTCCGCGGGGCGGGCCGGGTGTCGGGGCAGGCCGCGGGTCGGGCCGGATCGGGTCGGGCCGCGAGTGGGGTCGGTCGGGTCGGCGTCAGGCTGCCACCGTGAGCGGGGCTGTGGTGGGGCGGGCGGCGGCCTGTACGAGGGCCGTGTAGGTGCGGCGGAGCGCGATCAGGGACTCCTGGGCCTCGCGGTAGACGGCGGCATCGGGGCCGCCACGGTGGGCGAGGGTGCGTACGGGCGCGCAGTGGCGGTCCATCGCGCTGAGCCAGGCACGGTGCTGCGCCGGGAGATGGCGACGCAGCAGCTGACGTCTGCCCTCGCCCATACGGCGTCCGCCGATGCCCAGCACCGCCTCGGCGGCCTGGAGTACCGGCGGCTCCAGGGCGCCCTGTTCGGCGAGCGCGCCGAGCACCGCACGCTGCTGCGGCGTGGCCGGCGCGGCCGCCAGTTCCGTCGCCTCGGCCAGGAGCTGGGCGCGCAGCGCATGCTGGACACGGACCAGGCGGCGCAGCGCCGTCGGGGTGGAGGAGTCGTCAGGCGACCGGCCCGCAAGGGTCTCGGCGAGCCGGAAGAGCCAGATCCCGTGCGCCTCCAGGCGGGTGGCGGCCAGCATCAACCGGTCCAGCCGGCTGAGCGGCTGGCCCTCCGGAGCCCAGCGGACGATCGGCACGAGCACTTCGGTACGGGCCAGTTGATCGATGGGGATGTGGCGGCGGGGTTTGCGTTCGGGGACCCAGTTGTGGAGCGCGAGGGTGGGCAGGGCGACGAACTGATCGTGGTCGATACGGTGCGCGACCGCCGCCCACAGTTCGAGAAACGCGGCGTCGGCGACCTCGCGAGCGGCCGGAGCCTGCGGGTCGAGTCCACCCCAGCCGCAGGAGACCGCGATCACCGCGATCCGCATGGCGGCAGCCTCCGCGTTGCGCAGGGAGAGACGGGAGACGCGCTGCCGCAGGGCGGACAACTCCTCGGCGCGATGAGCGCGTTCGACGAGCGCGATGGCGGCGTCCCGGTCGGGTACGACGGCGGCCGCGCGCGCCATGGCGTCCAGCCGGGTCCAGGTTCCGATCATGGAACGAACGGGTGGCCGCTCGGGCAGAAAGCCGTGGGCACAGGGATCGTGCGGGGAGGAGGTGACGGGAGCGGCGGGAGCCGCGGGAACAGCGGGAGCTGGGGGAACGGCCGACGGTATGCCGGGGCCGGGATCCGGTGTGCGGGCCGGGGTTCCGGAGCTCGCCGCCGGCACGGCAGACGGGCCGGCGGCACTGGACGTACCGGACGGGCCGGACGGGCCGGACCGTACACCGGCCCCGGGAGCGGTCGCCGGCACACCCGCAGGTCCGGCCGTGGTCGCCGGCCCGGTCGATGGCCCGGCCCCGGCCGTGGCCGCAGACCTGGCCGCGGGCACCCCCGCAGCCCGGGTCGCGCCCACGGTTCCAGGCGCAGTCGTCGCCGGGGTCGGAGTCGTGCTCGTGGTCATGCTCGTGGTCGTGGTCATGATCGCCCTGTCCCCCATCAGCACTTCCCGGCGAACAGCCGGGCCAGGTGGGTGTCCATGTCGAGATAGCGGTCCTCATGGCCGGGCGGGACGATCGCCGCGGTCTGCTCCAGCCAGGCGGTCAGCTCGATCGCGCGTACCGACAGCTCGCACACGCTGTCATCGGTGGACAGCTCAATATGTACGCGGCGCGATGCGCCCGGCAGGCGGAAGGGCCACACCCGTACGTCCCCCTCACCTGCTTCGTCGTACAGCCCCGCCAGCAGCAGATCACGGGCGAACAGCCAGGTGGCCACCTTCTGGCCACGACTGATGAACGCGACCTCGACCTCGTACGGGCGGTCACTGCGATAGCTGAACCGGCCGGCCACCGGAACTGCTTCGTCCGGCCCGAGGAGGAGCTGCATCTCAAGGGTGCGCTTGGCTGTCGACACCATGACGATCAACCTTTCCGACGGAGGGGCGAGTCCCGGGGACCCGGTCCGGGGCGCGCGTCCTGGCAGACGTAGCTGTGGAGGGTGGGGTTGCAAGAGGCGGCGGAGGAGTGACGGACGCCATGGCCCGGCACCCTCCGGGCGTGTTCAGTTCTTTCGTCCCGACGTTCGTCTCAGCCTCTCAACCGGCAGGAGATATCGCATGTTGACGGGGCAACTGATGATCTACCGCCATGGAATCGATGAACTCGATCTTCACGGAGTAATTCGGGCGGGCCGGCGGCCGAAGATCTCCACACCAAGGGACTTTTGCCTCATACGGGACACCGTGCTCGTGAGGTATCGCCGACGGACCGGACACCGTCGCGCGTGGCCGGGATCACATGGGCCGGGCGCGTGAGCGGCGCGGTCGGGGGTACGGAGCAGCTCTTGAGTTCGTGTAAAGTTCTCCAGGTCAGCGCGCGCCGCTAGCTCAGTTGGTTAGAGCAGCTGACTCTTAATCAGCGGGTCCGGGGTTCGAGTCCCTGGCGGCGCACGTACGACTGAGGCCCCTCGCCATGCGGGGGGCCTCAGTCATGGGGTCGGCCGGACGGATGACCGGTTGCCCCTTTTGTCGCGCATCGGGCCCGGAGGCCGAACGGCGCAAGCGCCGCCCTTGATGCCGCCGCACCCATGGCACCGCCGAGGCCATGGAGGCTATGGACGCCATGGACACCATACGGACGGCCGGCCTCGAACCGGCTCGGGTCTCCGTTCTTCGCGATCTCCCGGACGGCAGTAGTCGATTTCCTTGCGATCACAAACAGTAATTGCCTGATCGCACACGGATTCGGTCGCCGGTGGTCTCCTTCCTTTCCCTCCGCAGGCCCGCCACCTTTCTCCGCAGGCCCGTCGTTCCCTCATTTCGCGCCTTTTCGGAGCCGCCCGGACCTGCCCACGGCCGGCGGCTGCCACCCCGGCCACCAGGGCAGCGACGGCGCCGTTACAGCAGGTACCGAAATCCCGGGGACACCGTCATGACGGGGGCTCACTTCCAGCACCCCCCACCGGCCGCCGCCGATGCATCGAGAGGACAGGGATTCCCCGGGGAGTGGCCGGCACCTTCGGCCAAATCGGCGTACGTGCAGGTAACTTCACCGGGCCGACGCACGGGCCGAACGCGTCGTGGATCCGCCCCTCGCCCGCCTTGCCGGTAAATTCCCGCAGGCGCCGACCCCTGCCGCACGCACGGGCCCTCAAGTCACTTGATCAGGCCGTTCGTTCAGGTCAGGGCGATGTTCGCGCCCTCCGCCGTGCCCTGACCGGGAATCCCCCGACGGGCCGTTCGTCTTTGCCGGTTGACGGCGGATCGACGGGGGCATTACCGGTACGGAACGGCCCCATTACGCGCTGGAATCCGCCGCACACCGCAGAGTAATGGCCGCGCCGCCATTACCCCGAAATCCATCGACAGCGGGTGAATTAGCCCCACTTCCGGATCAAAGCAGTGTGCCCTGCGCCACACGCGGCCCCGTCTTGCGCACTCTTGTACACAATTCCCTGGACAACTCTTGCCATCACGACGGCGGTTAGGGACCCTGACCTGGTAACTCGGCGCAAAGAGGACCGCATCCAGCCGAGTGGGACCAGACGGGCACGCCGGTTGGCGTGATGTGAACACGGGGAAATCGCCGCTTGGCAGGATCGCGGCAGCGTTGCATACGCAACCGGAAGATGGCTGCCACCGTCTGACGGTGGCCGGCACCAGAGCGCCCGAGTCGGTCGCGGGGGACCGTGGACTCGGGCCAGCAGCAAAACGGCACGCAGCCCAGGTTGCGTGCGGGGGGATGGACTCATGACCTCGCCGCCTGACGGCTCCCGGCCGCAGCGCCCGTACGACTCATCGGCCACGGCTCGCCTGCGCGTGCCACGCCAGCACTGGCAGCGGCGGACACAGCGCAAGCCGCTGCCGCGCTATGACTACGAGCACTACAGCCGGCTGGCCGGGCCGCTCACCCGGCCCGACCCGGACAAGCCCTACCAGGTCCGCTACCGCTCGTTGCTCGCGGACGAACCGCACCGCATACGGGCGGCCCTGCTGCTCGGCGCCGCGCCGCTGCTCTCGTTCGGGCTGCTGGTCTGGCTGATGCAGCCGAGCCACTGGACCGAACGCGACTACCCCGCCTATGACTTCCTTCCGGCGCTGGACGTCGTCATGCTGGTCTCGATCGGGCTGATCGAGTTCTTCCGGTGCATGAATGTGCTGTCCAACGCGCACGCCACCCTGGTCGCCCGCGACCCGGTCCCGGTCATACCCGAGAGCGGCACCCGCGTCGCCTTCCTCACCTCCTTCGTGCCGGGCAAGGAACCCCTCGCCATGGTCACGAAGACCCTGGAGGCGGCGGTCAAGATCCGCCACCGCGGTCTGCTGCACGTCTGGCTGCTGGACGAGGGCGACGACCCCGAGGTCAAGGAAGTGTGCCGGCGCCTGGGTGTCCACCACTTCAGCCGCAAGGGCGTCCCGGAGTGGAACCAGCCCAAGGGCCCGCACCGCGCCAAGACCAAGCACGGCAACTACAACGCCTGGCTGCAGGCACACGGCGACGCCTACGACTACTTCGCCTCCGTCGACACCGACCATGTCCCGCTGCCCAACTACCTGGAGCGGATGCTGGGCTTCTTCCGCGACCCGGACGTCGGCTTCGTCATCGGCCCGCAGGTGTACGGCAATTACGACACCTTCGTCACCAAGGCCGCCGAGTCCCAGCAGTTCCTCTTCCATGCGCTGATCCAGCGGGCCGGCAACCGCTATGGCGCGCCGATGTTCGTCGGTACGTCCAACGCCGTACGCATCAGCGCGCTGAAGCAGATCGGCGGGCTGTACGACTCGATCACCGAGGACATGGCGACCGGCTTCGAGATGCACCGGCACCGCAACCCGCGGACCGGGAAGAAGTGGCGCTCCGTCTACACCCCGGACGTGCTCGCGGTCGGCGAGGGGCCCACGGCCTGGACCGACTTCTTCACCCAGCAGCTGCGCTGGTCGCGCGGGACGTACGAGACGATCCTCAAGCAGTTCTGGAAGGCGCCGTTCACGCTGCCGGCGGGCCGACTCTTCAACTACACCATGATGGTGATCTTCTACCCGATGTCGGCGCTGAACTGGATTCTGGCGGCGCTGAGTTGTGCGCTGTTCCTGGGTCTGGGGGCGTCGGGTGTGCAGATCGATCCGGCGGTGTGGATGATGCTCTACGGCAATGCCTCGGCGCTGCAGATCGGCCTGTACATCTGGAACCGGCGGCACAATGTCTCGCCGCACGAGCCGGAGGGCTCCGGCGGGATCGCCGGCATGGTGATGTCCGCGCTGTCCGCGCCGATCTACGCCAGGTCGCTGTTCGACACGGTGCTGCGCCGCAAGAGCAAGTTCGTGGTCACGCCGAAGGGCGACTCCTCCAGCCCGGACACGCTCTTCGGGACGTTCCGGGTGCACCTGTTCTTCCTTCTCGTCTTCGGGGGCTCGCTGGGTGCGTCGTTCGTGCTGGGGCACAGCCATCCGGCGATGGTCACCTGGGCCACGCTCGCGTTGCTGATCACCGCCGCGCCGATCATCGCCTGGCGGCTGTCCGTACGGGGTGAACGGCGGAAGCGGAGGGCGGCGGCCGACACGGGCGCTGCCGCCGCCGGTGTCACGGGGAGTGCCGCGGACGGTGCCGCGGACCGTGTCAGGGGCGATGCCGGTGCCGGGGGCGGTGGTGGGGGCCTCGCGGACACGGTGGTTGCGGAAGCGGTCGCTCCGGCCGCCGGACCAGGTGCCGGGCCCGCCGCCGCTCCGTCCACCGGCCGGCCGGCTGACCCGGCCGCGGCCGCCGACCCGCCGCCGGCCACTGACCAGGCCGCAGACCAGGCCGCCGACCCGGCGCTCACCGCCGAACAGACCCTGCAGATCGCCCTTGGGGGACGTCACACATGAAGTACCGTCCGAGCCGTCGCACCCGCAGAGTGTCGATAGCGGCGGCGGTGGTGCTCGCGCTGGCCGCAATGAACGGGCCGGCCCTCTACGGCTTCGCCTCGGAGCAGTACCACCAGTACGAGATCAACAAGCCCGAGTACAAGGCGGCGAACGGCCACTGGGATGTCGTCAACGTCCCGGACAAGTACCGCATCAACACCATCCACGCGGCCCTGCTGCACACCGGGAAGGTGCTGCTGGTCGCGGGCTCCGGCAACAACGCGGCGAATTTCAAGGCCAAGTCGTTCCGTACGGTCCTGTGGGATCCGGAGAAGAACACCTTCAAGAACATCCCCACGCCCAAGGACCTCTTCTGCTCCGGGCACACCCAGCTCCCGGACGGCAAGCTCCTGGTGGCCGGCGGCACCCAGCGCTACGAGAAGCTGAACGGTGATGTGAAGAAGGCCGGCGGCCTCATGATCATCTACAACGAGGATCCGGACGGCCCGAAGACGTTCCCGGCCGGCACGCTCTTCACCGGCAAGCAGAACGGCAAGACCTTCGCCGCCAAGGACCCGGTCGTGGTGCCGCGGGCGAAGAAGATCACGAACCCGGCGACCGGCAAGGTCACCGTGGTGCACAGCGAGGCCCGGGTCTATGTCGAGGCCCTCAAGGACGGCCGCAGCCACTCCACCGGCTCCCAGGACAACTACCGTATTCACGGCCTGACCGGCGCGGCTGCCCACAACTTCTACGGCATCGCACAGAAGTTGTCCTTCGACAAGAAGGACTTCCAAGGGATCAAGGACTCGTTCGAGTTCGACCCGGTGGCCGAGCGCTACATACCCGTCGACCCGATGAACGAGGCCCGCTGGTATCCGACGCTCACCACGCTGCAGGACGGCAAGGTCCTCTCCGTCTCGGGGCTGGACGAGATCGGGCAGGTCGTCCCCGGCAAGCAGGAGGTCTACGACCCGAAGACGAAGAAGTGGAGCTATCTGCCCAAGCGGCGCTTCTTCCCGACCTACCCGGCGCTCTTCCTCACCGACCAGGGCCGGATCTTCTACACCGGCTCCAACGCCGGCTACGGCCCGGACAATATCGGCCGCACCCCCGGCATCTGGGACCTGAAGTCCAACAAGTTCCAGGTCGTGCCCGGGATGAGCGATCCGAAGATCCTGGAGACGTCGATGTCGGTGCTGCTGCCGCCGGCGCAGGAACAGCGGTACATGGTGCTGGGCGGGGGCGGGGTCGGCGAGGACCCGAAGGCGACGGACAAGACCCGCATAGTGGATCTGCACGCCCCGTCGCCGCGCTTCAAGGACGGGCCTCCGCTGTATGCGAAGGCCCGCTACCCGAGCAGCGTGATCATGCCGGACGACACCGTGCTGACCACGAACGGCTCCGGTAGCTACCGCGGCCGCAGCGACTCCAACATCCTCAAGGCGGAGCTGTACGACCCGGCGACCAACTCCGCGCACCAGGTGGCCGACCCGCTGGTGGGCCGTAACTACCACTCCGGTGCGCTGCTGCTGCCCGACGGCCGGGTGATGACCTTCGGCTCCGACTCCCTCTACGCGGACAAGGACAACACCAAGCCGGGTGTTTTCCAGCAGCAGATCGACCTCTACACCCCGCCGTACCTCTACCGGAAGTCGCGTCCCGAGTTGACGGACAAGGGGCCCAGGACGGTCGCGCTCGGCAGCAGCGCGACCTACGGCTCCCCGCACGCCGCCGGCATCAAGAAGATGCGGCTGATCCGCCCCGGCTCGTTCACCCATGTCACCAATGTCGAACAGCGCTCGATCGCGCTGGACTTCACGGTGGCGAAAGGCGGGGGCGGAGTGACGGTCACACTGCCCAAGGACCCGTCGCTGGTGCCACCCGGGTGGTACATGCTGAACGCCGTGGACGGGAAGGGGACACCGTCGAAGGCGGTGTGGGTGAAGGTGTCGGCGGACCGGACCTGAGGGCTCTTCTTCCGCCGTGGCGGCGACCGGCCCCCGGCGCCGCCACCGTCGGCGACCCAGGCCCGGGCGCGGTCGCCCCCCCCGGGTACGGACCCTACATCGCGCCAAGCGCCACCCCCACTGCGTTAGTGGGCCCCC